>JACQFZ010000019.1 GCA_016199745.1 Gammaproteobacteria bacterium | reverse complement strand
GTTTTTGGTATGTCGGCAGCGGATCGGGTTGTGTTTTTGATTGGTCTTTCACCGACAGTACCGGCACTTACATTATGTCCCGCAACGGTAGCGCCTCCGCCATTGGGTATCAGTTAACGTACACAGCGCCACAATGCCCCGCCGGTACTCAATGGACTGGCCCCGGTGCCACCGATTGTGCCGCTCCACTTCCCACTTGTCTCAAAGACTGCGGCTGCTCCACGACGTCGCCTGACGCCACGGCTCCGCTAGTCAACAACCCCTGCAACGCCGCCACCGGCAACAAAACCCAACCTGACACCGACTACCCCGGTGGCGACGGCATTCCGGCCTTCACGCGCCAGTACAACAGTCAGCTACTGACCACCTACGGCCTAGGCATCGGTTGGAGCGGCAGCGCCTATCGGCACCTCAGCATCAGCGGCAACACCGTCACGTTCCGCCGCCGCAGCGGCCGCGGCGAATCCTTCACCTGTAGCACCAGTAGTTGCAGCGGCGACGCCGACAGCGCCATTCGCCTCATCCCCGATGCTAACGGCTACACCGTCTATTTCGACAACGGTGCCAGCGAACGCTACGGCAGCGGCGGCGCACTCCTCTGGGAAAAAGACCGCGCCGGTCGCACCACCAGCTACCAATACAACAGCTCCAATCTGCTAGCCACCATTACCGGCCCGTTCGGCCACAGTCTGGTGCTCGCCTACAACAGCATCGGCCTCGTCACGTCCGTCACCGACCCCAACGGCAAGGTCTATGGCTACACCTACGACAGCAACAACCGCCTACTCGACGTCACTTACCCCGACGGCTCGGCCAAGCTCTACCACTACGAGAATTCAAGCTTTCCGAATCACCTAACCGGCATCTCCTATAAAGACACCGCCAGCATCGTTACTCGTTACAGCACCTACACCTACGGCACCGACGGCAAAGCCATCTCGACCGAACATGCCGGCGGGGCAGAAAAGGCCACCTTACAGTACGACTCCGACACGCAGACCACGGTACGCGACGCCATCAACACCAGCTCCATCTTCACCTTCCAAACCAACCTGGGCGTGAAGAACCTCATCGCCAAACTCAACACGAGTGACAACAAATCACTCACCCAGACCTTCGACAGCAACAACAACATCACCTGTCGCAAAGACCCGGAAGGCCGCGTCACCACTTATACCTACAACAGCGCCAACCAAAAGCTGTCGATGACCGAAGGCTTAACGGGCACCTGCGTCGCTCCGCAGACCACCAGCGCGAGCCGTACCACCACCTACCAATACCTATCGGCGACACTTGATCTGCCGACCGTCATCCAATCCCCGAGCGTCTTACAGAGCGCGCAAATCGCACCATCACACTCGGCTACAACGCCAACAGCCAAGTCACCACCATCGACGGCCCAAGAACCGACGTCAGCGACAGCACCACGCTGGCGTACTACGACTGCACCACCGGCACCGCCTGTGGCCAATTGAAGTCCGTCACCAACGCCGTCGGCCACCTCACCACCTACGACAGTTACGACACGGCTGGCCGTGTCACTCAGATCACCGACCCCAACGGCCTAACGACCGTCTACGACTACGAGCCACGCGGCAAGGTACGAACCGTCACCCAAACGCCAGCGACCGGCACCGCCCGAGTTACGCGCTACACCTACAACCCCGCCGGCAACGTCACCTCGGTCACGTTACCCGATGGCGTTGTGCTGACGTACACCTACAACGCTGCTCAACAGCTCACCTCGATTACCGACAATCAGAGCAACCGTGTTACCTACACCTACGACCTCAAAGGCAACCGCACCCAAGCAGCGACCTACGACCTGGCCGGCACCTTAGTGCGTCAGATCGACACGGCTTACGACCTGCGTGACCATGTCAACGCCGTCACCGCCGGGAGTTCCATCACCCAACAACTCACCGATGCCATCGGCAACTTAACCAAAGAGACCGACCCCAAACAGGTCGCCGCCAGTAGCGGCATCGCCACGACGCATACGTACGATGCACTCAACCGCCTCATCAAAACGGTCAACAACCTCGGCGGTATAACAACGTACGGCTACAACCCCAACGACCAACTCATCCAAGTGAAGGCGTCCAACAACGCCACCACCACCTATGAGTACGACGATTTAGGCAACTTCTTAAAAGAGACGAGCCCGGATCGGGGCACCACCACGTACAGCTACGACGACGCCGGCAACGTAAAGCAAGTTACCGACGCCCGCGGCATCACCGTCAAATATACCTACGACGCCCTAAACCGACTCAAACTGATCGACCATCCGACCGACGTCGACGTGACCTATGTCTACGACACCGCCACCAACTGCACCGTCGGCAAAGGTTGCCTCTGCCAAGTCACCGACGAATCCGGCACGACGGTCTACGGCTACGACGCCTTCGGCAACGTAGTAACTCAGCGCAAAACCGAGCTCGGGAAAACGTATCTCACCCAAACCACCTACGACGCCGGCAACCGGATAAAGAGCATCACCTATCCCGACAACCGCGTCGTCACTTACCCAAGAGATACCCTCGGCAGAATCACCGGCGTCACCGGGACGGCAAACAGCATGGCACCTACACCTACAACCACCTAGGCCAGCGAACCCGCAAAGTCGAGGGCAACACCACGACCGTCTACCACTACGACCTGACAGGAAACCTCATCCTAGAAACCAGCAACACCGGCACCGTCAAAGTCGTCTACGTCTACGCCGACAACCTCCCGATCGCACAAGTCAAACGTAGCGGCAACACCGATACATTGACGTACTTACACACCGACCACGAAGGCACCCCCCGACTCGGCACCAACGCCAGCAACACTACTGTTGTCTGGAGATGGGAGGGCAGGGCGTTTGGGGAGACCAATCCGACCGGAACGGCGACGGTTAACTTGAGGTATGTGGGGCAGTACTACGACCAAGAGAGTGGGTTGTTTTATAACTGGAATCGGTACTACAGCCCGACGCTGGGGCGATACATCACGTCAGACCCGATTGGGCTCGATGGTGGGTTGAATACCTATGGGTACGGAAACCAAAATCCGCTGCGCTATACCGATCTTGATGGCTTATTTGTTAGACCAATCATTGAACCGATTATCGATATCATCATTAAGCCAGGACCGAAGATCCCGGCGCCCGGACCTGAGCCATTGCCGCCAGGCGTCCCGGATCCGGGAATGCAACCCGTCCCGCAACCTGCACCGGGGCCTGGTCCGGCGCCCGGCCCCGGCGGTAAAGACAGTGATCGAGACAAGTACCATCGCATTTGCGATCAGCCACCTCCTCCTAACCTTACCGGATGCGAGTTGTTGAAATGGAAACTAAATAAAGCGAAGCAATGCAAAGCGGCGCGAGAAAACTTTACACGGAAATGGTACGGCGGACTTTACGATCCGGGTCACCAAATACAGATGGATCAAATTGACAACCAAATCCAAAATCTCGAAAAAGCGCTACAGTGTTGCAAAGACTAGACGCGAGATGAGGTGGGGTAATGGACGTAACACTTAAATCTGTACTGGCGAAAATACAGGAAGTCACCGAGTTTTTGGGAACCGAACTTACAGACGTTAATCAGCGGGGCATCTTTGGAAATACGCCACTGAAAGTAGCAACGGTGTGGGGGGACCCACAAGCTGTAAGAGTTCTTATTGAAGCAGGTGCAGATGTAAACGCTAAAGTTGAAGATGGGTACACGCCTTTGCATCATGCTATCGCTCAAGGGCATTCCGCCGTTGCAAGATTATTGATTGATAATGGCGCGCGTGCGGACATGTCTAATAACGACGGTCAAACACCTCTCGATTTCGCCTATAAGTACGGGCAACGCGAAATCGCGGAACTGCTTCAAGCACAAACTCGGCTTCAGTAGTACAGATTGTATTGAGTGCCAACGATGCTCAAACAAGGAAGCGCGGTAGCAAGCGTAGCCCGGATGGAGCGCAGCGAAATCCGGGTTAATTGCACATATAAGTGCACTGGTCCGAAAGGTGAAGCGATCTATCCGTCAAACTAAACATATGGATGGTGCTGCTCTCAGATCCGCCAAATTGCGCGATCTAAGAGAGCTAGCGAATCGGGGCGAAGTTCATGCTGCCGGCAGATTGCATCAACGTGGCAAGTACGAGGCGGCGTCCGTTTTTTAGTTGAAGGCCAGAACGGCGGTCGTTCATAAACTAAGCGACGTTCTTTTTTTCGTCAACGCATTTTTCGTTTCTTCCAAGCGCTGTCGCCAGCACCCAAAGATCCTTCACGCCTTGGATCTTGTGGAACGACTTCTCTGCCTCCAAGAAGCCGGTCGCGGTCCAACGAAGAGCAAATAGGGTCAGGTCTTGAACTATAAGCACTCACTCGCTACCTTCCCCACCCATGGCTCGACCCCTCCGCCTTGAATTCTCTGGCGCTGTCTATCACCTAACCGCCCGCGCTCATCGTCGACGACGATACCGACCGTCACCAATTAACAGGGACGCTTCCCATTAAAAACAAAGCCCGGTCTTGCACCGGGCTTTGTCGTTATTAATGCGCCGACTTCATGGCGTTAGCGGCTCGCCTGACTGAGCACGCCCTCCAACATCTCCATCACAAACTTCTGCTTCGCCTTCGGCAACCGACTTAACCGTTCGATCTGCTGTTGCAACTTCGGCGCCGGTCCGCGCTTGCCCGTGCCGTTCTTGCGTCCGAGCAGTTCATCGACGCTGACACCGAAGAACTGCGCGATCACCGGCAGCGTGGCGATCGGCATGCGGATGCGCCCGACTTCATAGTGCGCGTAGGTCTGCTGCGCGATCCCGAGTTCATCCGCCATCGCGCGTTGGCTCACACCTTGGGCCTTGCGCAGGCTCGCGATGCGGCCACCGAGCGCCTTTAAAAACTGTTGCTCATCCGGGCTCATCACTCTCACCACCGACTCTGATTGCGATGTCATCAGCATAAGGCCCACCTCTGAGTGTGAGAGTTGACAAGACTCGTAATACGAGTACTCTAGCGCCCGAGTTATTTTTACTCAAACCCTATTGACAGGGTTCGGCCAAAAACTCAAAAAAACGGAGCTTAGGGATTCGATGAAGCCGGGGGAAAAAATAGGGTCAAGTCTTGGATTATAAGTATCTGCTCTCCGCCTCCCTGAGCAAGGCAGTTAATCGCGACGACGAAATCTTATATTTCAAGACCTGACCCTGTAGTGCCTGCGGCACGAAATCCCGTCACCGCCCAAGCAAACCGCCGCACTCCGCGCGCCGCCGCCGGATACAGCAACCCCAGCGCGACCCACCATATATATCCATAAAGAATCGCCGCGAGCCCGAGATGCGCCGTCAGCCGATGCGGGCTGACATGCGGGTTATCCACCAACCCGCTCGCGACCATGTACC
>JACQFZ010000018.1 GCA_016199745.1 Gammaproteobacteria bacterium | reverse complement strand
TGGCCGGGTAGTAAATCCTTGATCCGCTCCCATTGGTCGTCTCGAAGTCCATATCTCCTTGTCATCCGACGTGTTCTTGCCTCGTGTTGATTGACTGAGGTTGGGATTATGGCGGGTTGTGTAATTGATGACACGCCCTAGTGAAGCTATAAGAGGCGACGCGGATGGTTTGCTGGGCCCCGCGAATGCCCTTCAAGACTAGTTCGAGTGCGCCGGCGCGCGGCGAGAACCCAGCTTCAAACGTCGCGCCCGCCGGGAGGCGCTGTGCTTTGCCCGCGACCGCATCGGAATCGGCAATGACAAGCAGCAGCAATGCGGCGGAAAGACTCGCGCGGCCGCCGCCCCGCCATAGCCTAAAGCGACTCAATTTCGGTGCGCGCCGGCGACACGGAAACCCGCTGCATGCAGCACGTCGCGCGAGTAGCGCCGCGCCGAAATCTCATCGAACACGTGCGCTACGGGTAGGTCATCGCATGCTGTCAACAGGTCCGAGTCATCGTCGGACTCGATACACGGAAACAATCCGCCACTGTGTGGCTCATAGACGACAATCAATCGTTGCATGACTCGTTCCTCAGTCTCTCGTACCGTTGTAATCCCGTAAACGGTTTGGCGAAGTCAACTACGTCGCTTGCTATTACCGCACATGCGCTCCTGCCCGGTTTTGCTGAACGGCTTACCGTCGACGATCGGGTCAATCAAATAGCTATCGCGAAACCCCTGTGCCCGCTACAACTCGCATCACGATCCAGGCCAGGCCCCGCCGGCGGCGGCAAAATTGTCTACGACCCAGTCCGACTGCATATTGGTTTACATCGTCAATCGTCACTCCCTCGATCTCGAAAAACCGTTATTCACGCAGCACTCACACCAAGTCCGCTAGCGTTTGTCGGGCGGCGGCTTCTGCGGCGGGTCGCCGCCACCGGCCGGCGCCACCGTCCGAGGAATTGCCTTTTCCAGGCGCCCTATCGTTTCGTGCAGGCCGGTTACTGTTGCTTCGAGTACCGCGCGTCGCGTCTCGCCGGCGGCGAGCAACGCTTGCACACGCCGGTGTTCCTCGGCGAGCGCCTCCAGCGATTCCGTCGTCGCCGTAAGTTGCCTGCTCATTCCTTCGAGCCGCGCGTTGGTATCGGCGAGCGCGGCACGTGTCGACGTTTCCGTCGCGTGGCTGTCGCGCAGCTGCGCCAGCAGCCCGCCGCGCTCGGCCGACCACGCGCCGCGCTCCGCCGCAATCGCGGAATCCTTGTCCCGAAGCGCGGTGTGCGCCGCGGCAAGCGCGTGTTCGAGCTGGTTCGCGCGCGCCTCGGCCGCTTGCCGATCTTCTTGGCGACTGCGCGCGGCCGCCTCTTGATAGCGCTCGAACTGGTCGCGATGTTGTTTCAGCTCCGCCACCAACCGATCCACCTCACCATCGCGATCGTGCAGCCGCTGTTCCAGGGCGCGCTGCGCGTGCGTGCTATCGGAAAGTGCAGCCGCTCGTTGTTGAACGTCTGACTGTAACCGCTCAATGGTCGCGCGCGCCTCCGTGAGCGCGGTCGACTGGCGGGCGTGCGCATCGATGAGCGCCGCGTGCTCCTTGGTGAGCGCATCGACTTGCGCGGCCTGGCGCGCGGCGTCGACGCGATAGGTGCCCTCCAGCTCGGCCACCTGCCGCGCCGCCTGCGCTTCGGCCTGGTCGACAAGGTTCCGCAAGCCGAGCGCGAGTTCCGTGGGCAGTCCGTGCAGGTTAACCAGCGCCGCGGTTTGGCCGTGTTCGGTTTTCCAGCGCTTTAAGTGGGTCGCGATCGTGCCGCGGTTGCCGGTGCCGAGGATGGCGCGCACGCGATCGATCGTCGGATTGATCCCGTCGCCGTCGATCTCATCGGCGGCCCTCTTAACGTCGTTGTAGGTAATGCCGGGCCTGGCCATACGGCAATGGAGTCTCCACGAATAACGAACCGTAACACGTAACACGTAATATACTGGAATATATAGAAGTTGAAAACGGAAATAATATGATTAGTTGAAACCGATGATAAGAACACTTATCATCGGTGTCATCAGCGAGTCGAGGTTTTCGACCCGCGTAACGCCGTCCAAAACAGCTCGCATGAGGCAGGGGATGACCAGCAACGCCGAAACCCCGAAATCGGTCGCGCCACCGGCGAATCGGACTAACAGTACGACGGCGGGCGACCTCGTGGAGCGTGCCCACGCCCATCAGAAGTTGCTCACGGCGGCCACCGCCAGCAATACGCGCCGGGCGTACCGGTCGGCGGTGCGCCATTTTCTGACGTCGGGTCGGGCGCTTCCGTGCGACGCGCGCGCGGTGATGGATTACTTGGTGCAGTTCGCGGAAACGCTCAATCCCCGCACCCTTGAGCTGCGCGTCACCGCGATCGGGAACTGGCATCGCTACCAGGGATTCGCCGATCCCACGGTGGCGCCGGATGTGCGGAAGACGCTGACCGGCATCCGCCGCGAACACGGGCGGCCGAAACGCAAAGCCAAGGCGCTCCGACTCGAGCACGTCGCGACGATGCTCGCGTGGTTGCGTGCGCAACCGCCGACGAGGAAAGCTGCGCGCGACACGGCGTTGTTATTGCTCGGCTACTTCGGTGGCTTTCGGCGCAGCGAGCTGGTGGCCATCGAGGTCGCTCACGTCACGTTTGAACCCGAAGGAATGCTGATCGCGTTGCCGCGCTCGAAGACCGATCAAACCGGCGAAGGCATGACACGCGCGATCCGAGCCGGCGGGCCCGGTGCGTGTCCGGTGGTGGCGCTGAGGCACTGGCTCGCCATGGCCGCCATCGACGTCGGACCCGTGTTTCGGCCGATCGATTGGCGCGACATGATGAAACCGACGGCGCTCGGTGCCGGCGCGGTGAACACAATTTTGAAAACGATCGGGAGCGCGTGCGGGTTCGACTTCGTGCCGGACCTCAGCAGTCACAGTTTGCGCCGCGGCGTGGCCACGTCGGCCGCGCGCGAGGGCGTCGCCTTCGAGGCGATCAAGAAGCAGGGCGGGTGGAAGAGCGATACGACGGTGCGAGAGTATATTGAGGAAGGGCGGCAACTGGAGGACAACGCGACCGCGCCGCTACTCGACAAATTAAGTGCTTTGATGGCACCAGGCCACAACTCGGTCAGCGCAGCGACGCTACATGACGAGGATCCGGAAGAAGCAAACAGCGACGTTGACCGGTCGACGGCCAAGATCCTTCCGCTTACGCGAGTTCGGCGGAGGCCGGCGAACCAATCGAACCCGGATGACGTCGCACCGCCGGCACCGACAACCACTCGACAACTTGCGACCACGCTCTACGAGTTTCGGATCGAGCTGCTGTACTGGGAGCCGACCATTTGGCGCCGGGCCCGCGTGCCGACCGTGAGATCCGCATCGAGCGCGTCGTCAGCGGCAATCCGTCGCCGCGATGTATTGCCGGCAAATATGCCTGTCCGCCGGAAGACTGCGGCGGACCCGCGGGGTATGCCGAGGTTTTGCGCGCGTTGCGTGGGCGCGGTGGGCGCCGGCGGGAGGTGCGCGAGTGGCTTGGCAGTGGGTTTGATCCGAAGAAGTTCTCGGTACGTGAGGTGAATGTGGAGCTCGCGAAATGGGTCAATGAAAGATGATGCTCCAAGCGACCGGCGAGCTGCGCAAGGTATTGCTGTGGCTCGGCCATGCGCAGATGCAAATCGTCGGTTGAAGCAATTCGATCCCATATTTTTTCATTCATAAAACTCTCGGAAAGACGCCATCGTTGCGTTGGTAATGGAACCATGTTGCTTCCAATGAAATTTAAGAATGAAAGTTGATGCGGATGTAAGTGGGACAGAATTACTTCGCAATGTGGGACACTTTTCTTTCAACAGACGGCAACTGAACCAAAATCGGAAACAGTCCACTGACTACCAAAACGCGGTGGCGATGAGCCGCCGAGAGGAACGGCAAGCGGCCGAGGCGCGTACTAGCCATCTCGATCGCGTGCTGACGGCGGGCGCGGCTCATGCTCATCAACAAAGAAGAGCTGACCGCCAGCGAGTCCGGTCGGATGGCGGCGGAAGCGACTGCCGCCGGGCTGAACGATACGATCGCGCTAAGGGAGAAGAATTTGCAGATGGCGAAATCGGAAATCGACGCCTTGCGCGAACAGCTCAAAGCGCAACGGACGCCTCCTGCCGCCTAAGCGGGGAGTGGTAAGTATTACGTCGTTTTTGTTCCAACATCTGGCTTGTACGCGCCAGCGTTTTGTTGAAAGATGCCGGTGATTTCACTTCGTACAAATGGGAGATTTAAGCTTGAGTAATTTAACACTAGGCGGTCTCAGTACGTTCACAGCGTGGGCTGCGATACTTGTTAACCATCGACGTGTTTCCTTTGCCGATGCCGATATGACGTTGAGCGTTTACGGGGAAGGGGACGACAGCTATTTGGTTATCGAGACTTACAAGAGCGATGTGGAATCCACTCAATACATGCTGACGGCGGAAGGCAACGAAATTCCTCTGGCAGCGTTATTCGATTTCTTAAAACTCGTAGATTTCAAATTTATTAAGTTGCTGGAGCTGCTGACGTCGCTCCCCTATCAGATGTCCGAAACGGGGGAGGTTATAAAAATTGGGCAGGTTAAAATTTTTCGCACGCCCGTAAAAGCCACTACGGAGGACAAAAAATGAGCAGCAATAAGGTTCGTATTGACGTCAGACCTTTGCATATTGGAAAACCAAATCAGGAATTAACGCCAGCGGAAATTTTGTTTATTGCGGAAAAAATGACGACGGCTTTGGAAAAAGAGGCAACTCAACCGCGCGATCCCAATGAGCCGGAGGTATTTACCGAGTGGCTATAAAAGTATTTACCTCACAAAAATTTAGAGAGTTATTAACCGACGACGAAGCAAGACGACTGGTCGATGAATTTAGGGAGTATAAAGAAACGGGAGTAGCGTCAAAGTCGTTTGGTCGGGACGCACCTTATCATTGGCCGAGCTCGGTTGTTGCCGCAGACCTACGTCACCTCCACTTGTATGAAAAAGCGAGTGAACCTTATTGGCACCTTGCCGTCGTCCAGTATCGTAGGGTAAGTGATTGTCATCTAGTGTATTGCTGCGGATCTCATCCGAGTAACTATTTAATGATTACGATGCTAAGGGAAAAAGCCCACGAGCAGGCCAAAAAAGTGACATTCATGGCTGCACTTGCCGAAATCGCGGAAAAATTTAAAACGAAGTACTAGTTTTTTTTTGCAGCCGCCGCGCGCCGGCGGCGCCCCGGTACAATTTCAGCGCGCTGCCCATTTGTGCAAACAAGCAAATCGCGTAATTGTCAGTTTGGGTCGCGACTACTAATGGTTTATTCGCGTTTATTGACTGGGGAAGAGATGTCGTTGATATTGTCGCGCTGAAATCCTTCAGTCTTAATAATTAATTATAAAGAGGGTGGCATGGATAACAAAATCGGTGGCAAAACCTGCATACCGCAACCCGTCTACGTTATCGTTGAGCAAATTTACTCGAAGAACGGTTGGCCAGATCTTTTTAATACGATAAGCCCATCACACAATCAAGTGTTTCGCAAAGTAATGCAAGTTTGCGATTATGTGGATACCTATTTTGAAGATCAGCTGGTCCATGGGGAGCCCAGTGTCTGGCAAATGATTCAAGAAGCGGTTCTACCGGGGACGCGGCTTACGGCTCGCCCCACGGGTGAGAAAGGGCTGTCGGTGCCTTATATGGGCTTTCGGAACTTCATTCAACCACTGCCTCAGCTATCTGACAAACTGCCGAAAGCGTTAACTAAAGAGTATAAGTTTGATCCCCCAACACCTTACACCTTTGGGGTCGATCCAATTCCATCCATTCAGCTCTATGGGAATCCTAACGTAGAGTTGTTTTATATGGTTGGCGGAAAGTCTCCCGCAACGGCGGCGGCGGTGTATTTTGAGAAAACGCAAAA
>JACQFZ010000017.1 GCA_016199745.1 Gammaproteobacteria bacterium | reverse complement strand
GACGCCCCCGGCGAATGAGTTCCTCGCAGGGTCGCAAATCGATGCCACGTGTTTCAAATCGAGACCAGAAAAAATCATGCGCTATCTATTTCAGATCAAGCAATTACCGTGTTTGGCGTGTTCAACGTCCGGACAGCAGTGTGGTCGCATATCAACAGAAAATAAATCGGCCCCCTATTTTGTGATACTTGCTAGCCCTGATAAATCCAAAACGTAATGAGGGCGGCATAAAAGCCGCCCTCACGTTACTCCGCATTACCTGATGTGGCTGTTAATTGCTGCAGCAACCGCACACCGACATTTGCCCTTGCACCGTGGTTTTCCACTGGCCATTCCAGGTGGTGGACGTTTTGGCACAAACGCTGGGACATTTGGCTTGAGCATCACCGTTATTCCAGAGCGGGCCGGCATTTACGTCCTGACAAACACTACCTTGTGGTACACCAAATCCCAAGAACCATGAGAAATCGAGAGACTTGTAGGCGGCCGGTAGGGCGGTCGGTGTTCCTACGTTTGCTCCTCCTGGTAGCGGGCCTCCCGGAGGCGTAGATCCCGCCGGCGGAGGAGTGGGCTGACGCTGAGCATAACTGTGGCACGTGATGCACGACGCTTGTTGGGCGGGCACATCGGCATTGAATTCAACGAAAGAACTTCCCAACTTACCCTGACTGGCGGTTGGCTGGTTGTAAGCGGATTGTGTACCGGTCATGCGATAGTTCTGAAAGGAAGGATCCAGTGCTGCACCGGCGGCTTTAAACAATGCGGCAAGGGTTGTTGTCGGCGCTGTGTTGCTCCCCGTGGAAGTCGCGGGATTCGAGCCCCAGCTATCGGTGCAGGCATTGTATAGCGTGGGTTTGCAGCGGTTTGGATTGGTGCGCGGGTCTTGTGGCTCAAAGGTAGACCACAACCAATTTGGAAAAAGCTTAGAGCTGATATGTATACCAGCCAGTGCGTAGCAAGTGCCGTCAATCACTTCTTGGTAGATCGTGGTATTCGGTTTGGTGCAGTCGAACGTCACTCCTGTAAAAGACGATGCGGCAACCCAATCTGCCTTTACCTCAACCGCGCCAGTCGGAAAATTAATCGTCGCGCCGGATTGAAGATAGTTAACTTGTCCCGTTTCCGTTAGCAGGCCCTTGCTCGTCGCATAGGCTTGCTCGCTGGGGTTGATCGTGACTTCTTCACAAAACTGCGGATCGGCACTGAGATTGGTTGGCACGAAGGGAAGAAGCGATGGATCTGCCGAGGCCGTTGTCGTCATTGGCGAACAGCCACCGGTGCGACGTGGATCGTCACCTGCCGCCAACTTGGCGCGCAGCAAACTGCCATGCAGCTTTCGGGTGTTGCAATCAGCCGGGTTATTCAGGCAAGCCTGGGTTGTCCACGTTTCCCATGTAAGGTGGTTATTGGCGGTTTTACAATTTATCGCTACAAAAAGTCTCCAGGCTGTTTCAGCTTGGCTGCTGGCTGGTTTCGTTGGTAACGCACAAGCATTCGTTGCTGCTTGTTTTTTGCTGGCTGCGGTTGCCGGTGTGATAGGGGCGATCAGACAAACCAGCATTGTTGAAAAGAGGATTTTTTTGAGGCACGAAAGCGAAATTTCCATTTTCATAATCTTGTCCTTGAGGTTAAGGGTAAAAAACGAGCCGGGTAAAAAGCATAGGGAGTATAGGGTATAGGAAGGTATAAAGCCCCCGGAGGCAGTCGCGCTATCCCAGCGCCGCCGGGATCAGTGCTCGCGTCGTAGTATCAACCAGAAGAATCCGACGACCGCGTCGGGTCGATAGCCGCCTTTCACGACCGGAGGCCACCTCTCTTGTGCCAGCGCGTGAAGCTAATCGCGAAGTCGCGCCGCACAAGAGGACAGATAAATGGGATAAATTAGTTTAATCGACGGACAAATAAATCAGTCGCCGTTCTTTTGTACATTTCTGCCTCAACAATTCTCTCAATACATCCACCGCGCATCTTTGGGAGCAGCGGCGATGTACTCGGCAACCGTTGTTGGTTTGGCTTTTGGCACGTGTATCACTCCACGTAATGGTCTGGCCGACTAACGCGTCGTCGATCCGGTTCAATCCTTCGCTTCCACATGCCGGCCGAAGTTGTTCAGGATGGCTTGCCAGCCGGTGCGCTGGAGTTCTGGTGGGTTCTCGGTTTCCGCGTCGAAGGTTTCTTTAACGACGACACCGTCGGCGTGCTCGACGAACTCGACGTTAACAGGGCTCGTGTACGAGCCCATCGGGGACAGAGGCGACGGTTCGGATCGCCCTGATTTATGCGGCCGAGGACCGTAATACTTCAGGTCGGCGTGCGGCAATCGAAATAAGCGTCTTTGCTGCACCCGACGGTTTCCGTCTGCCCTGCTCCCAGTCTTGAAGCGTGCGAACGGATACGCCTAGCAGGCGGGCGAATTGTGCTTGAGACAATTCTGATTTAAGCCGTGCCTCCACGATAGGCGGTATTTTTACTTTGTGGACTCGTCCGCGGTGGCCCGCTTTCATTTCGCGTACCGACTGCAATAGCTCCTTTCCGAGGTCACGCTTGGCAGCACGTGTGCGTAGTTCCCGTTTAGATTTAGTCATGTTCAATCTCCTCTTTGATCTGTCTCAATACCTGGCCGTAGGGGTCGAGTATTTTAATGACTACTGGCGCGTTGATGAACGCCGCTGACGGCTGGCCTCAACCAACGGCTGAATATCAAAGCTCGGTCGTATCTCAAAACTGCCGCCGCGCACGCCGGGATGTTTGGACATGAGTTGAATCGCCTCATTCATATCCCGCGCTTCGAGCAACAAAATTCCACCCAGCAGTTCCTTGGTTTCGGCAAACGGTCCATCGGTGGCCGAGACGTTGCCGTCGCGGACGCGCAGGGTGGCGGCCTTGTCCACGCCTTCTAGCGCTTCACCGCCGATGAAATGGCCGTTGGCGCGCAACCAATCATCGTAAGCAATACAGTCGTCCATGAACGTCTGTTGCTCGCGCTCCGACATAGCCGCCCATTTTTCCGGGTCCAGATATCCCAGGCAGATGTATTTCATGCTTCGCTCCTCGTGCGTTAGGAACCCGTTGATTAATGCGGAATTTGCCGCCGATCCATGTGCAGGGCAGGGTAAGCGAGTGCCAAGCCGGTTTTTCCTGCGCGTTGGATTCGACAATTAGTCGATTGGGCGAGGGTATTTTCGACATCCGTTAAACATTCCCTATCACGCACCGTATCGGTGCCACCTCGTTTGGGCACGAATTGCCGGAACGAAATTAGATGGTTATGCGCGACGAGTAGTTTCTGGCCAAGAAATGCCGGAAACTACCACGGCTGATTGCCATCTTCATATATGCAGGGAGGATCTATGGCCGAGTTGGATAACGCCAAACGCACGCTCAATCGCGCTACCTACACACCGATTAAATCCACCAAGGAGTCGCCGCCCGCCGATGCCGGCGGCGGTGGGCGCGTCGTCGACAAATGGAGTGCGATCGCCGGGCTGCATATCCTGCCGAGTGAAATCAAACAACTGCGTCGCGTGCTGGCGACGCATAAGCCGAGTTTACGCATTCTCGATATCGTCGAGCGCAGCTTCGGTGCGGACGACAAATATGCCGCTGCGCCGAAGTTGAATGCGCTGGCGGAGTTGGCGTCCATCACGCCGCAGGACATCGCGCACGTGGGTGAGGCGCTGATCGCGCTGCGCAAAAAACGCCACGGCGATCTCACTGCCGCGACCGCGCGGATCGATGCGCAGTTGTCCAGCGTGTTGCAGTCGACACCAAAAACGGCGCCCGCGGTGACGCTGCCGAAAGGGTTCAAGAAGGACACGCAATTCGTCAACGTCCATTTTCCCGGTGCCACGCTTTATCAGCATGAGGAAACGACGCCGCTCAAAGCCTTGACGAAAAAAGCCAAGCGGCGCGCGAGCACCGCAACGCTGGCCGTCGGCGCGGGCAGCGTTACGCGCCAGAGTTTTATGTTGGCACTGCCGCAAGAGAGTGCCGCGGCAACCACCACCGAACTGCGTCTGGAGAGATTGCCGCTCACGCTGGCCAACCTAACCGACCTCGCGCACACGACGCCGGGGTTGCGGGACGCGGTCACGCTGATTAACAGCCAAGCCGCCGAGCTGATCTCGGCAATGGACCCGCGTCGCTTGGCACCCTTGGATATTACCAACGCCTCACTGGTCGCGATTCAAGTGGCGACCGACGTGTTGTATGCCTTCCATGCACGGTTGGAAATCGAACCGGTCGGCTTTCTGCACTTGGAGCGCGTCGGCTTCACGCCGGCCGGCATCGAGCGCGGCGAGTTGGCGTACTCGGTGCCGCTTAGTCCGGCGGAGGAAGTCAACATCACGCACAAGGAGTGGTCCAACACCTCGGAGGAATTCGAGAACATCGTCACCGATTTTCTCGAGGCCTACAGCGAAGAAGGCGTAGCGGAAAAATCCGAGCTGACGCAGGCCGCCTCATCGCAGCAACAGCATTCGAGCGGCTTCAACATGTCGGTGACCGCGTCCGGTGGTTACGGTCCGGTGAGTATCTCCGCCAGCGTCGGCTACAACGTGGCCGACTCGTCCAACACCTCGCAACAATTTTCGCGCAATCAAAGCAGTGAGCTCACGCGCAAGGCGTCCGCGCGCACGAAGAAGGAACACAAGGTCAGCTTCAAGGTGGCATCGGCTTCCGGCACGGAAGACCAAGCGGTGCGGTTGATCAAAAATCCGTTCACCGATCGCGCGACGCGTGCGGATTACTACCAGCTCATCCGCAAGTGGCGCGTGGATTTGTATCGTTACGGCGTGCGTTTGACGTACGACGTCACCATTCCGGAGCCGGGCTCGGACATTCTGTCGAAGATCCTCGAGATCCGTTCGATTCAGGCCGCGCTCGGTCAAGGCTTCGGCGCGATCGACGCCACACTGCCGTGGGCGCGTTTCGACTTGCAACCCTCGGCGTTGACGCGCACGAGCTACATGTCGCTGGCCGCGTTGTACGGTATCGCTGTGGAGCCACCGCCGGCCGCGGAGCTGCGCATCGTGCGCGCGTTCTCGCGCCAATGGGGCAGCTTCGATGAATCCAAGCACGCGGAGAACAACGCCTTCGACATCGACGTGGCGGACGATTATTTCGTGCAGGCGGTGTCGCCGAGCCTGACCGTGTGGACCTGGGAAGACCAGGACTCCGACAACCGCATCGAAACCGATGTCGCGCATTGGATCGGCGCCTCCGGCCGCTTCACCATCAACGTGTTCAGCTGGCAGTTGTCGTCGTTTACGCTCGAGGTCGTCATCACCGCGCAGTTAAAAACCGAGGTGTATCAGGCGTGGCAAATGCGTGCCTGGGGCGCGATGCGCGACGCCGCGCAAGCGCGCTACGAATCGAATCGCGCCAACCTCAAAGCGCGCCTGACGCAGTTGCAAGAAGACCTCGGCTCGCAAGACGCGTTGTCGCTGCGCAAGATCGAGCGCGAAGAAGTGGCCAAAGGCGTCTTGCGCTGGTTGTTCGGTCCGTCATTCACGTTCGTGTCGCCCGGGTTGCCGGAAGATTTATACGGCCCGAGCGAATCGGTGACCAATGCCGACATCTGGTCGAAAGTGATGGCGCAGGGCGAGATCATCAAGTTTCTGCATCACGCCATCGAGTGGGAGAACATGTTGTATTTCTTGTATCCCTACTTCTGGTCGCACACCAGTCGTTGGGAATTTAAAAAATATCTCGACCATCCGGATTTCATGCACCGCACGTTCTTGCGCGCCGGCAGTGCGCGCGTGGTGCTGACCATCCGCCCCGGCTTTGAGCGCGACTTTGTTTCGTTCATCGACGGCGGTGTGCTGGGCGCGCCGGCGACGCGTCGGTATCTTACGATCGCCGAAGAGATGGAGGCGTATGCCAAGACCAACTATCCCGGTATTCAACCGGCGAACCCGATCGAGAACGCCCGCCCGCTGCTAACGCCGTTGCAGCGGCGCACGTGGGAGCAGATGCAGCAAGTCATCGGCTGGATCGAGTCTTATATGAATGATCACGGTGCGTATCCAACCACGGCCCAAGGTCTGGCGGTGCTGAGCACTTACGGCACGGTGCCGGCGGCCGATCCGTGGGGCAACGCCTATGTGTATCGCTCGCCCGGTCGCGTGAATGATTACGATCTCGTTTCGCTCGGCGCCGATGGTGCTGAAGGTGGCACCGGCGAGAACGCCGACATCGTCAGCTGGGCCGAGGCCTCGCTCATCGGCCAGTGGTATGAATACACGCCGACTAGCGCGCTCGATATCGCGTTCAATGAAATACTGCCATCGGCGTGAGCTGGCATTCTGCTTCAGTTAAAAATGTTCTGACGTATTGTCCCTCTCCCTTTGGAAGAGGGAATTAATCAGTAAGGTTTCCTAGAAGCCATCTTAAAATACCCCCACCCTAACCCTCCCCCGCAAAAGCAGCGGGGGAGGGAATTTAAGAGGCTGGCGTTTGCACAACGAGGCGCGTGCTTTTCTCTTTTGTTCCCTCCCCCGCGCTGTTGCGCGGGGTGAGGCGGGGCCTGCATGAATGTCCGGTGGACATTCATGCCGCCGAACGGGCGCGCTGAGGTCGCGCGCACCGGGCGGGAATGGTTAGGGTGGGGCAATATCAGTTGAAGTTATTCTTGAGATAACTGTTGATCATTCGTCATGGCTGACTACATCGTCGACGGCACCGCGCGACTCGATCGTTTCCTGCGCCAGCAGGATGTGCAAGCGTGGCGCATTCCCATCCTCATCGCTCACGACGGCGTGCGCGTGTTCCGCGCCGGCACGGCAGTCACGCCGATCAGTGCCACAACAGCGTTGGAAGACGGCGATACCGTGCGCGTCGTCGACCCGCCGCCGTCCAGCGTTACCACGGCGCTGCAACAAGAAGCCGATAACAACGCGCGCGATCTGGCGTTCGTCCCGGGAACGTCAGCCTACGATCGGCGCATGCAACAACTTATGGGTGTGCGTACCGACACCGTGTTGTTCAGCGATACGCTAGTCGACAGCCTACGCGGTTTCGTGCGCGCGCTCGGACGCAGCGATCAAATCACGCACCCGATCCGTCATCTGCTGATCAGCTCGCACACCAACCCGGAAGGTTTGTTGTTCATGAAGCTCGATACGCTCGGCGCGAATCACATTACGTACGAAGACTTAGAGGCAGCGGTGCGCGGCAACACGTTGACAATCGCATCCCCGCTGCTCGATCCGCGACCGAACGATGCCACCACGGGTCAGCCGATCGCGGCGCAAGTGTTGATCCGCGGTTGCCGCATCGGCCAAGCCGTGCCGTACTTGCGCAAACTCAAGGAGGCGTTCGGCAACACCTTGCCGGTGGTGGCGCCGAAACATTTTCATGTCGTGGCGCAGCAGTCGCGCCCGGCCGGCTTTGCCGAATACATGGCCTACGGTTTCACGCAGGCGCGTGCCGCGGCGTTTCGCAACAAGGCGGCGGCCGTGCGCGCGTTCGGCGCCGCGGGTTTCACGCGCATCGACGGCACGCCGGTGCCGGCGCGCAGCTGGGGCGAGTGGATCCCGCGGCGCATTACGTCGACACAAAGTCTCACGACGCGCGTCATCTCGCCGATTACCAACCGCCGCGACGCGACACCGGCCGAGTTCCGTGTGACGAATCGTACGTTTCTGGATCAGCCAGGTTCGGTCAGCGTCACGCCCGATCCCAGCAGCTACGACGCGCGCAAACGCGCCGTGCGCGATGACATGGTCGCCAACGAACCGCGTTATCAATCGTCACATGCATTTCCCGAGTACGTGCGCTACGGCCACGCCACCATCGACGAGTTCATGGACAGTTGGACCTGGAGTTTCAGTTACGACAGCTCGCAGCAGTTGCTGTCTTACAATGCCACGCGTGTCGAGTACACCGTGTTGCAGCCGATCGTCGATCCCGCCAACAACGAGTTGTTCCTGAATTATTATCCGAGCGCTAGCAGCGGCAGCGTGATTGAACGACTGCTGGTCACCGACGCGCGCTTCTTCGAGACCGTTTGATCATGCAAGTCGGCATCAACTATCCATGGATTCACTGCGATTGGGACTTCGGCCAACCGCCGGTGAACAGTAGTGGCGATGCCTGGGGCACGCGCGCCGATTGGCGCAGCCGTATCGAGAGCGACCTCGAGCAGTACCGCCAACTCGGCATCTTCGCCGTGCGCTGGTGGGTGCTCGGCAGCGGATTGTTGTACGGCATCGGCACGGAAGCACCGCGCTTGAGCTCCGGCAGCTGGCAAATCGCCAGCGTGCCAAGGTTGGCGCAGGCGGTGATCGACGATTTTGCCAGTGCCTTGCCATTCTTCCGCCGCGCCAACATAAAACTAATGCCGGTGTTCGCCGACTTCCGCATGTTCCTCGATCCCAGTGGCACCGCCACCGACTACGTCAGCGGCGGGCGCCAACAATTAATCAGCGACAGCGCGCAACGCCCGCAGTTTCTGCGCAACGCGTTGCGCGCCTTGCTCGAGGCCTCGCGCGGCTTCAGCGATATCATTTACGCGTGGGATCTGTGCAACGAACCGGAATGGTGTGTACGCAACCCCGGCAGCGGCGTACCGCGCGGAAGCCGCCCGACGCTCGATTTGAGTTCGATGCTGGCGTTCTTGCGCGAAGGTGTCGCGATGATCAACAGCACCGGCCTGCGTTCCTCGATCGGCTTCGCCAGCCATGCCACCGTCGACGCCTGGCGCTCGATCGAACTGCAAGTACGACTACACCAGTTTCACTACTATCCACACGACCTAGCGCTACCGCGCCATACCTTCTCCGCCGAGTACCCGCTGATCATCGGCGAATTCGCCAGCGCCCCACATCGCCCCTGGCCCGAGTTGGCCGAGCAAGAACGGCGCGAACCGGAGAATATTGTTTGTCACCGCTTACAACATGCGCAGAGCAGAGGCTATCCGGCGGCGTTTATTTGGTCAGCGGAAGAACACCCATCACCACCGGATCCCGGCCAACCGCAGCCGGTGGCTTGGGATGACGATACGCGGGAACAGATTCGGCGATTCACTGGATATGCGCCGCGTTGAGCGCAGAGGTGGCGCGAGTGATCGGTAGTAATCACGAGTACTGAGAACAGATGGGCGATTGAGACGGAAAACAGTGGCGTCTATGGTTACCTGCGTCGAGCTCACTGAATAATATAAATCTGTCCCGGATATCATCTAGGTTTAACGCTCGTGGCCCGCGCCGGTTAACTTTACGGTATGCTTAAAAACATGAGACCGATATACACTCTGCTCATCCCATTGAGAGCTTTTGTAACATGTCTGATCTGTATTTTTTTCTCGTTCGCAATATATGCGAACGAAGTAAATGGAAATGTGGTGGTGGAGAAAAACGTCGTATCAGAATGGGGCTATCTTACAAAGTCGCTTCCAGATTCATATGACTACACAAAGTTAAGTGAGCCGGGCCCGACTATTTCGGTAAAGTATCAGCTCATCAGAAGCAAATTGCCGGTTCGCGATTTACCCGATACATATTTTTATTTCGGATTGAGTGAAGAGTGTTTTTCAAACAAGTATCAAACTCTTCGCCGAAGAATCGCTCTCTCTTTTGGGGATGAGAAGGATTACAGATTGGCGTTTGTTGACGGAAATTGCGTTTACATTACCGGATGCTCAGCCAATTTCGAAACCTTTGAAGAGCAACCCAAGATTCATAAACTATTTCAAGATTATGTTCTGGCAAAAAAATCACATAACACGTCGCTCAAGTCGGCGCCGTGAGACAACGCGGCGCTTCGCGGCTATGTTCGCGGCCGGCGCGGCTTAGCTTGGCGTTAGCCATGATAGGAAAATGAAGATGCAAATTGTACGGATGAGCCCATCGCTGACATTCGTGTAACGTCAGGGTCTGTCCCGAATGGTACTTACTTAAGCCGCGGCACGCTCTAGCTCCCTCCCCCTCAGGGGGAGGGCTGGGGTGGGGGTGGGTTTTTTACTCGGTTATCGCTGCCATAAAACCCACCCCCCTCCCAACCTCCCCCCTGAAGGGGGAGGAGTCAATCGTGGCATCTGTTGTCGACGGCGCTTAAGTAAGTGCCATTCGGGTCTGTCCCCGATCGTTTCCCACCGCGTAGATCAAAACAGGAGTCCTTATGATTCTTAGCGTACACCACGCGCAAATTACCATCCCAACCGGCACAGAAGACCAAGCGCGGGGGTTTTATTGCGGACTACTTGGGCTTGGTGAAATTACCAAACCAGAAAATCTCAATGGACGGGGCGGCTTCTGGATGCAGCTGCCCAACCTCCAAGTTCACGTCGGCACCGAGGACGGATTTGATCGAACTAAGACGAAAGCGCATGTCGCTTATGCGGTTGGTGATCTCGCCACAGTGCGTGAGCTTCTCGTAAGTCACGGCATCGAACCTCAGGATGGACTACCCATTCCTGGTTATGATCGCTTCGAGTGCCGTGATCCTTTCGGTAACCGCATGGAATTTATCCAACGAATTAATGATAAATAACTTATGAGCTAATTAGTAATTGAGTGTAGAAGTAATCGGCGACAGACCACGGTTTCGATTTACGATTGCTTCCAGAGGTAGTTTGCGTACCCATAACTAATGCGTTCTATCTCCGCCGGTTATCACTTCCAATCCGTCAACCCGTATTTCGCAAGGATCGCCTTGAGCGTGCCGTTTTGCCGGGCCTGAGTCACGGCGTTGCTGAGCAATTGCGCGTACTCTTTGGCTTTCGGATGCTTAGGGGAAAACGCGATATACACCTCGCTGTTTTCCTGGGCACAACCGGCTTCCCGAAGCTTGCCGATGGCTTTAATCCCGCCGAGGGTGTTGAGCACGACATTGCGGTCGTCGACCAAGGCGTTGACCTTGCGGTCCCACAGTCGAATGATGTTCGCGGCTAGCGGATTCTCTTTGCCTTCTTGGCCCGTCATCGTCTTGAATCGTTCCGGAAATTTCGCAATCAGACCGTCAATCTCTGCGCCGTAGGCATAGCCGCTGATCGTTGCCACTTTCATGTTGGCGGTAATGGACGCGGGACCGCTGTAACTCCAGCTGTCATTGGGATTGGTAAAGAAACACGACCGAGAGCGGCCGAGCGACTCTTCGGGAAATACGAAATCGGGTGCGTCAGGGCGGGAGGCGCCAACGATTCCGGTGTACTTGCCGGCGCGGCTGTCGGCGATCGCCTCTTTCCAGTCGCGTTGTCGGTAGCTGACTTTATGACCCGCTTTTTCGAATGCTAGTTTTGCCAACTCGATCATGTAGCCGGGATTATCAGACTCCGGCTCGCAATTGTAGGGACACCACACATCCGCTCGCAGGGTAATGGTGTCGCTGGCCGCCGGCATGGCCGCGGTTACTAATAGGAAGCAGATCATGGCTGTCCATTTTGCTTGCATGTCGATCCCTCTCGGCTGCTGTTTGCTGCTCTGAGCATAGCAAACAACGATTGGGCGACGCGTCACTTTCCAACCCTTTCGATTGCAGGACGCGAAGAAGCAGGCCGGCAAGTAACGCGCTTGCAAAACTCTTCAGCGATCGAAGATTTACGATTCAAGCTCAATCGCTGAAAACTTAAGGACTAAAGCTGGATATTACGGCCCTACCAGAAAGTGTATCTGCCCACCGTCCGGACCGTCTGCGATGCACGAAGCGAAAGCAGCATTACTGCCCCTCCCTACTTGCCAACGAGACGTTCTACTGTCGACATCGGCAGTATGAGTGTCATCGGGGAGTGCGGTAATTCAATAAAGCCAAAGTGGTTGTAAAACGCTTTGGCTTTGTCATTTTTAGCGTCGACAACGATGATATGAACGCCGACCAGTTGTGCGGCCGACCAAGCGCGCTCGAGCGAACCGATGAGAAGGGCGGCGCCCAACCCTTTGCCTTGCATCGTGAGGTCGACCGCCAGACGAGCCAGGCGAACGGCAGACACGGGATATTTCGGAAATCCCTTCTTTGCGAAGTTCGGCGGCAACTCGTCAAAGCCAATGCTGCCGGTGGCGACATTGTAGAAACCAAACACACGTGCGGCGTCGTCGATCGCTACGGCGGTGCGCGCGATGTCTTGCTGATGGTTGAGCAACGCGTACCGACGCAGGTAAACGTTCAAAGGAGCATCTCCGCAATCGAACTGATCACGGACGTGCCGTTCTTCGATGTTAACGATTGGAAGGATTGGCTACTTCCGATTGACGTGGCCGTATTTCTCGAAAGCCGCGCGCAGTGCGGCGTTCGGCTCGGGCGGGTTCGCGAGCGCGGCAAGTAAAACGTCGCGGTCCGCGTTACTGAGCTGAATCTGCTCGAAACGCTGAATGATGTCCGTGGCGCGCAGCTGCGCGCTTTCGAGCACGAACGACGTAATTGAACCACCGAGGAAATCTGCAGCGCGGGCAAACAACTTTTTCATGTCCTGGTTCACGCGCAGGTCGAGTCGATCGAGCTTTGGCGCGATTACGCGCGCGCGCGGAACAGTCACTTTGGTGCGTGCGGGTTTCGTGCGTACGTTCGGCTTTTGGACGAGCCCCCGCCGCGAACTCGCGGCACGGCTGGTCACCCTTGTCGGCGAGGCCTTTCCCGATGTGGCGCGGACGCACTTCGGCCGCGACCGAGTGTGTTCGGATTTCTGCATAGGGGCTCCTTCTCTCTGATCGCTGTACGGCTTAGCTTTGTATTGTAGGCAAATGTCCGGACAACGTACACACGTACAAATTTGGCCCTAGAAAGGCCGTTTTGAAGCTAGGAGCCTGCTAGAAGG
Organism: Gammaproteobacteria bacterium; assembly: GCA_016199745.1. Lineage (NCBI taxonomy): Bacteria > Pseudomonadati > Pseudomonadota > Gammaproteobacteria > Gammaproteobacteria bacterium. The sequence goes on along the minus strand of JACQFZ010000017.1, from coordinate 129,058 downwards.
GCCTGAAGGCTCACGGGACACGTGCCGGAAACCCATCGCTTTAAGAAAACTGATTCGGCGATGCGTATCGGTCTCGACACACATCGCCGAAATCGTGGTACTGGCGCTGCGACTTAAAAGGTGCCGATAACGCTGAACGTGAGTCCCTGCGTGAAGTCGCGTGCATCATCATTGGCGTAAACCGCGCCACCGGGCTGGGACGATAGCGCGTAGTCGCGGGTGATAACGGTTTGTGCCCGGTATCCCATCGTCAGCGTCAGCGTGGCAAAGCCGGTTCGTTCGCGGTCGAATGAATAGGCCAGGCCAAATTCACTCACGGTGTAGTCGGCGTCGAGCGAGGTGCTGCCCGAGGCGTCCTCGGTTGGCAACGTCGCCTTTAGCCAACCAATGCCATAGGTTCCGTACGCACTCAGGCCGGATTGCAATGGTGCCGAAACGCTGGCCGCCAGTGTGGGACCGCGCCACTTGTATTCGCCGCCGACGTCTTGAGTAAGCTGCTTGTAACCTGCGGTCAGCGATAGCCCGGGTAAGATGTCGTAGCCGACGTTGAGGTCGCGTTCGGAGCGCGTGCCGCTGCGTGAGCTGAGCGAGCTTTCGAGCGTGTAGTCGGTGTCGGTCATGAAGCTGGCGGTGGCGAATAGCCGCTCATGCCGAAGATTAACGAACGGCGTGAACGCGACTTCGCTGTCGCTCGATAATGGCGTGAGCGCTTGCAGCGAACTGCCGCCGGCTTGCACGCGGGTGATCTCCCAGCTGGTCCAAGTGCTAAGCCAAGCCTTGGTGCCGACGGTGACCGTCCATGGCGAAGCGGGTAGCTCGGTTTTTTGCTCTGCATGACTAACCAGAGGTAAGACTAACAAGGCGACACACGCCGATATTGACCGAACAAATTTCACGATTCCTCCGTAGTGAGTTTTTTCGACGCCGTCCTGTTACAGCGTCGGTGGTACAAATACACGTTGTTTACTTTTTGGATTGGCAAGTTGTTTTTGAAGCTCGGCGCGTTCTTGACGGAGTTGGTTCATTTCGACGACATCGACCTTCGGACCGCACACCGTAAAGCAGAATTCACCGGTGAATGACGAATAGACGAACGGCGTTTGCCGGTGGCCGACGGTTTTGAGGGTTTCGTTCTGTACCCCCGCGGTAACGCGTTTGATCATTTCTTCGACGGTGATTCCCGGCGTCTCGATGTGCATCAATATGTGCTTGGTGAGTGGGCCGTTGCGGCCTTCGCCGTCATAGGCGACATCATCCGAGCCGGTGGCGTAAAGCACGATCGAACCGACCGGTGCGTCGCGGATTGCACCGAGGCCATAGGCCACATCACCGGCCTTTGCGGCGGGCGGCGATACTGATACCGGCAGGGCACTGCGCGTCATGCTGCGGCTGTTGTGCTGGCCGGCAGCGGTGAACGGATTGTTGCGACAGGCGTCGAGAATAACCATGCTGAAGCCGACCTGCGCTTTTTTCATATAGGTAAGCACGGAATCGACGCTGACTAGTTCGGCGGTCACCTCGTTCCACGATCGTACGCGCGCTTTCGTCGGTACCAGATAATTCTCGCCTTTTATCTGTACCGCATGACCTGCGTAATAGAACACCGCTTTGGATTTAGGTTTTAGAAGATTGACGAAGCCCTGTAGCCGCTCGACAAACTCCTTGCGGTTTTTGAGATTCAGATAGCACAGCGTTTCGTAGCCGAGGCGTTTCAAGGAGGCGCACATGTCGGCCGCATCGTTCAGCGGATTGATCAAGCGCTCGGCGGCCGAGTACTCGGCGTTGCCGATGACGAGGGCGACTTTCTGGTCAGGAACGGCCAGTGTAGGCCGGGGGAAGCCCAGCGAACCGATGCTTATTGCGGCAGCGACGATGCTGAATATGAGACGATGCGGCATGGCCCCTCCCTAAGCGCGAAACTGAGGTTTTCGTAAAGTTTTTGTTCCGACGAACCAACGGTCGAGTAGGCGATTTGAGCAAGTGGGGAAATAACGTTCCTTTTTGCCCTAAAACCGGCTGTACGCACGGCGCCCCTCGTTGCCGAAAGTGTCGGACCGGTGCATATTCGCATACCTTTAGTGCGCACAAAACGACGCCAACCGACACCGAGTGACATCAGAAGAATGGAAGAAGGAAAAAGGTATATGACGGAGAAAAAAGCGTCGCCGCGGCATAACGAGGAGCGGTTAAACGTCGACAAACTCAAGCACAGCATCGATAAATCGGCTATCACCATCCTGGCGCTGGCCGAGCGTTCCGGGGTCGATGCTAGAACGATCGCTCGCTGGTTGGGCGGCAATGAATCCAACGCTAAACGTGAGCTTATTCGGGCGGTCGAAGGCGCGCTAAAGCTACCGGACGGGGAACTGATCTTAACGGACAAGGCCCCAGCCCCGCCCAATAGCACGCTCTCGTGGGTATCTAAGTATCCCGACCTGCGCGGGGAATGGGAGTTGGAAGTAAAGTATCACGACCAACTCGCGGTCGAGCGCCTCGACATCTACGCCCAGGGTATCGATGGGCAAGGGCAGTGCTATATCGAAGCGACGTTAATCACGCCGAATCTTTCAGTGCCGGGGGAGGCGATCAAACAATTGCTCCGTGGCACCTTCGAAGACAAGTTCCATCTGGTGTTCCAATATCGTTGCGTCGAGTACACCGAGTGCGGAACCGGTATTTTTAAAGTCAAAGCGGATCACCAAACCATGGAAGGGATGTCGGTGAACTACGGTTTGACCGTTAGGAATACGCTAATCCTCAACATGACAGCGCTAGTGACAAAAGAGCGTATCGCTCGGCGCGTAAAAAAGCCGCAAGGTTAGCAACCGCCTTGCGCGCTGTGGGTCGTTGCCTAAACGTAGTCCTCGATCTGCCTTCTTTCTAACTACTGCCCCGGCGAAAGCTAGTTCACTTCCTCGATCGAGAAGCCCGTTGCGCCATAGGATGGGGAGCACGGCGTGGTTAGGCATACCGTCTTACCACTGTAGAGCGGGCTTGTTCCTAAATAGTCACGATAGAGACGCGCGCCGACATTCAACGGGAAGGTGAGAAAAATATCGTTCGGTGTCGGTCGAAGACCGCTGAAATCGCGCGGCATGTCGGAAACGATAGCGACGAACCGATCGGTACCGGCCGGCCCGGTTGCTTTGAGTGGCCACCGTTCGCCAGGAAGCGTCAACACTTTTTCCGCTTCAATACGATTGTCTCGGTCGATTCCGTTGGGGAACAACAATCCGAAATCGGATTGATTCGTGCCAAGCGTCAACACATAAAGATAACCCGGCTTGGAAGCGCTGATGCTGAAACGCAGACGATCTTGGCCGATGCGAACTACCGGTTTCTCCGCCGATACGGTGACCGTGTGTGCACGGTCTCGTCCGTCGATGACTTGGTCCAACATCGTCGCCGGACTGAACGGCTTGACGGCGGCATGGAGCGCCGACGCGGTGCTAGTCGCCGTTGCTACGGTCGGCGCCGTTTTTGGCGCGCGCGATAAAAGTAAGCCGCCGATGACGGCGACGATCAATAAGATAGCGCTCGCGAGCGCTAAACGGATGACGGTCTTGCGCGCTAATCGCGGTCGGGGTGGCGGGTCTTGCAGCGGTGTCCGAAGACCCAGTGCGGTCCGTAACTCGGTGATGCTCTGCGGCCGCTCGTGCGGCAGCACGGCCAGCGCTTTGTCGATTCCACGCAAGAACACGTCGCTGTAACTGCCGGCAGCGGCGATACGCAGCGATTGTAGCGGATCCGACATTAGGCGCGCGACCGACGATACCGGTGGTTTGCCCATGATGGCGAAGTACAACACCGAAGCGAGCGCGTAGATGTCAGTCCATGGGCCTTGTTTCATTTCCGGCATCTCGTCGTATTGCTCGACCGGTGCATAGCCGGGACGCAGTACGACCGTCAACGATTGCGTCATGTCGCCGATGACGCGCCGGGCCGCGCCGAAGTCGAGCAACAAGAGACGACCGTCGTTCAGGATCAGGATGTTGTCGGGCGAGATGTCGCGGTGGTAGCAGTGCTCGCGGTGCAGCTGTTCGAGTGCGTCGAGCAGTGGCGTGAGTAGATCTTTCAACCAGACTTCGTCCGGCCGGTCGTCGCGTTTGCTCAGCATGTCCTTGAGGCTCATGCCTTCGTAGTAGGGCATGACCATGTAGGCCGTGCCATTGGCTTCCCAGAAGCGGTAGACCTTCAACAACGATGGATGATCGAACTGCGCTAGCAGGCGCGCTTCATTGACGAAACTCTTCAAGCCGGCATTGAAGGTTTCCGCGTAACGCTCGGACTTCACCGCCACCGTCAGCGCATCTTTGCGTGACGCCAACGACGACGGCATGTATTCCTTAATAGCGACATTACGCCGTAGCGTGTGATCGTATGCTAGGTAGACAATGCCGAATCCACCTTCGCCGACCGGCCCGATGAGTTCGAATTCGTCCTGCAGCTTGGTGCCGGCCGGCAGCATGTTGCTGGTGACGGCGGACGTGCGAGTCTCGGCCGTGGGCGTCGTCGCACGAAACGGCATGACGGTACGGTCGTCGTTGTCTGGTGGCCGAGGGGCGCTCATCGCGCCTATATTAATCCATACCGACGCGAAGCATCGTACCTTCTAGGAAATCGGCAAACTGCGCCGACGGCGGTAGTCCCACGAAGCAGCACAGCCGAGACGATCCCGCTGTTTCGGCGGTGGTCCACCATAAACTCTTGCCGAAACCGTGAGTCACCAGCGTGTGTTGCGCGGTCGTCGTGCGCAGGCGCGGCAGGGTTGCTAAGTCCGGTAACGCAATTGCTTGCGCCGGCGACGGGTCGCGACACCAATTAGCCAGCTCCTGCGCCTTGCTCCACACCTCATTCGGCGCCGCCGGAAAGGGCAGGGCGGCGAGTTCGGCTTCCAGCGCCTCTAGTGAAAAGTCGGTATCGAGTGTGTCGAGCGCGAGCTGTTCGAGCTGGTCGTACCACATCGGCGCGGCGAGCGCGCTGTCCGCTTGCTGGCCGTCGAGCGCGACGGTGATGACTAGCGGAAAGTGACGCCCGACCTTATCGACGCTGGGCATGATCAAGCCGGCCCACGCCGATGTGCCGATGACGCCCGGTAGCAGCACAAAGCGCCATATCGGCGCTGCCAAATAAACATCGAGCCAGCGTTGATAGAGTTCGGCGCGGCTCGCGGCCAAGGCATCCTGTAACCATGCATCCCAAGCGGCGACGGTCGACGTCGGCAAGCGGCGCGAGGCAAAGTCGCCGAGTGCTGGGATCTTTCCGTACCACCCGGGAACGCGCCAGTCCGGTGCGGCCATCATAGTTTGGCCGGACACTGGAACTGCTTCAGGTCGGCTAACCGGAACGGATTCTGCACGCTGCTCGTTATCACCTCGAACCGCGCTTTGCGACCGCCGATGTTGAAGGTGATACGAAACTTCTCCGGTTGCTCGGTCGGTTCGATCTGCACTTGATCGAACATGCGGAATAGCGCCCATGGCCCATCGAACGGTCCGAACGCCGCGTGCGTCGACGGCGGCGACATTTCCACGCGCACCTGCGAGCTGCCGCGGGGTCCCGGCCACTGTACCGGTTGCGCAACTTGTGGGCCGTGACGGTAGCGCACGATTTGGCCGTCGACGTCGAGCAGAAATTGGGTGATGGACGCATCCATCTCGATCGGCTTGAACTCCAGGCGCATCGCCGGCGTTTGGCCGCCATTACGGAAGAACACATCGCGGATCGTCTGCGCGCGTTGAAATTGCCGCAGGGTTTCGGTGCCACCGCCGCTGCGTGCGCCGGTGTGACGATAACTCCACGGCTTAGTGGAGGTGTCGACCAGTTGCGCTAGATTTTTTTGGAAGAAGCTGTCGAGCAAACCGTTGGGCGCAAACAGGTGCGCGAAGTCGTCTTGCGTTATGTCAGAGCGGCTATCCTTCACCAGCGGATAGCGTCCGCTCATGGCATTGCTGCAGAAGCGACCGATGGTTGCCGCCAGCTGATCGCTCAAGTTGCCTTTGACGCGAACCAACTCCTCGTCGGCCGCGGTTGACGACAAGGTGAGCAAAGCGCCGCGCAGCGGCTCCGGCATTTGTCCGGCCTCGGCCCGCACCCTGCTCGAAACCGTGTCCGGCGGCGGGACATTGCCGGTACGCAGCGCCAACTCCGCCGCCTGCATTTGGATGTACATATCTTTCAGGAGGGCGATGACCGCGTCGATACGAGCCGGTTGCCCGGCGCTGACCGGCGTCACCATTTGCCGCAAGTTCTCGAAACGGTCGTCGACGATATGCTCCGGCAGCGACAGCTGCTCCAGCGTCGACTCCTTGTCGCCGCCGTTGGCCAACGCCGCCAGCTTGGCGGCGTTGCCGCGCAACAGGTCCTGGCCTTTGTCGAGTAGCGTTTTTTCCACTTCGCTTTTCTTGATCAGCGTGACCTCGTGCACCATCTTGCGCAACAACTCGGGCAGCGGCGAGTCGGGTGCCGACAACAGCCGCACCGCCTGGATCGCTTCGCCCTGGCGGGTGCCGAGAACGATGCGCAGATCGTTGATAAACGAATCCCACAGATTGGCGTAGTCGTTGAGATAGAGACGTCGTACTTCGAGGATTAAATTTTCCTTGGCCTGGCGATTTTGCAGCCGGCTGTGTTCCCGATCCGGTGCGCCGATCACCCAGGTCTCTTCATCGGCCAACTGTTCCGTGATCTGTTCTACCTGCGGCGAGAACGCGTCATGGTAGCCGCGATAGCTGTACAGACCGGGTACGCCGCGCGCCAGCGCCGCGCCGCTGGCGCGGGTGAACACCAGTGCCGCCGACGGGCCGGCGGCTGACGCGATTGTGAATTCCGGAAGATCGGCGCCGACGTCGAGTCGTTTCAGACGGTAGTACGCATACTGTGCCAGCGGCATCCGCACCAGCGTGCGGCGCGTATCGGCGACCAACTTTTCATCGGCGGGAAACGACGAGGTGATCGGACCATGCGCGAGCAGCGCGTCGAGATGAGCGGTCAGTGCTTGCCGTTGTTCCGGTGTTACCGCTGCCGGCAAGCTCTGCGCCCAGTCGAAGCGTACGTACGAGCGTAACGCGTCGGCGTCGAAACGCTCGGCATCGAGCAACGTGATGTAGGCCTTGAGCGTTTCGTGCAGTAGCTCCGGATGGTCTTGTTGCGTACGCAATTGCTCCTCGAGGCGCTGTTGCAGTCGTGGCAAGAGCGTGGCGTGGAGCGCCCGCTGATAAACGTTATCGGCCGCGGTGCCGAGCTTGACGCCTTGATACAAACCGAAGCCCATCGACATCGGCACGTCTGCGGCGACGGTGTTGGCGGCGTCGGCGAGCCATTCCACCGCCTGCAGCTCCGGCAGCAGACTTATTATGTCGGCGCTGTCGTTGTTGAATCCCAGGCGTTGTACCTGTGCCGCTACACGGTCGACGTTGGTCTGCACCTCGCCGACGTAAATTTTGTTGCGCGCATAACTCACGGTCCAACCGAGGATGCAGCCGATAGAAACAACGCCGATGAGCGCGAGTCCGGCCGTGCGCAGCAGATTGCGATGATGCAGCCAGCGCAAGTTGGTACCGGCGAGCTCGGCCTCCGGCAAGATGATGTCGCGAATCAGCCGCGTGATGAAAAAGCTTTTTCCGGTCGGTGTCAGCGATGGCAACAGCGCGTTTTCCAGGCCGAAGGCGCGGCCGAGCGAGCCCATGATGCGGTCGATGGGTCCGCCTTCCTGCGTGCCGCTGGTGAAATAAATGCCGCGCAGCAGCGACGGCTCGTCGAAGCGTGAGGGTGTGAACACGTTGTCGATGAATTCGCGCAACAGCCCGCTCAAGTGAGCGAACTGTTGCGGCAGCGAGTACAACAACGCCCGCCGTTGCGGATCCCGTTCTTCCTGTAGGCGATCGGTCAGACGCTCGTTAAGCCGGGTTTCCAGCGCGGCGAACTCCTGGCTGAGATCGGGCAATCCGGCGATTTCGGTGCCGTTTTTGGCGAGCGGGAATGAGGTGCCCCATACTTGCGCGCGCTCGTCGCTGCCCATGTTGGCGAAGAACTCCATGAAGCCGGGCAAGCGATCGACTTTAGTAATCTGCACATAAATCGGAAAACGTATGCCAAGACGCTCATGTAACTCGCGAATCCGTTTGCGCAACGCGTCGGCGTGGGCCTCGCGCTGGCTCGTGCTTTGCGTTAATAGATCGGCGACGCTGATGGTAAGGAACACGCCGTTGATGGGGCGTCGCGGTCGATATTTTTTCAGGAGTTGCAGAAAGCCATACCAGGCGGCGCCGTCGACTTCTTGGTTGCTCTCGTGCGTGGTGTAGCGGCCGGCAGTGTCGATTAGCACGGCTTCGTCGGTGAACCACCAATCGCAATTGCGGGTACCGCCGACGCCGCGAATGGCGGCTTCGCCGAAGCGATTCGCCAGCGGAAATTTCAGCCCGGAATTGAGCAGCGAGGTGGTTTTGCCGGAACCCGGCGCACCGATGAAGATGTACCACGGTAACTCGTAAAGATAACGGCCGCTGAGGCGTTGCCATAGCGGGCGCGATTCGCCCTCGTCATCGAATTTCGCCTGCTTCAATACGCCTAATGCGTCGTGGAAGCGCGTCTGCAACGTCGCCACTTCGTCGGCGCCGGCCGCCGGTTGCGGCGTCGGTTGCGCCTGCTGTATCAAACTCTCGAACAGCTTTTTGTTGGCGGTCTTAGCCTTGATGTGCGGCCAGGCGCGGCGAATGACGACGAACAGCGCGATCACGAGGATCAGCAGCCAGCGGTTCCTGGTCGATTCCAGCGGATGATAATCGGCGATGGCGATCAGCGGCCCGATGAACCAAATGATGAGAGCGATGGCGAGCAGGCCGAGCGCCGTCAGCACCCATGGCTTGAGAAAAAATCTAAGAATTTTTTTCATGGAAGTCTCTTGGGCCGATAACGATTCAATAGCTGCGCGCCGTTCGTTCGTGCGCGTGCACTTTCAAGTCGACGAACGACGTCAAATGCCTTTGCGCGCGGCGAACAAAATAATTTCTACCCGCCGATTACGCGCTCGGTTCGCCGGCGAATCGTTCGGTGCGACCGGGTCGGCGTCGGCGCGGCCTTCGGCCGACAGGCGCTCGGACGGAACTTTTGCGGTGAGCAGTTGCAGCACTAGGCGGGCGCGTTCCTGCGATAAGTGCCAGTTGGACGGGAAGCGCGCCGAGCGAATCGGCTGGCTGTCGGTGTGGCCGGTGATTTGAACGTGACCGGGAACGTTGTTGAGCGCCGTGCCGATTCGGGCAATCAGCGGAACGTGACTGCGGGAAATCGTCGCGCTACCCGGTGCGAACAATTCATCGCTGCCAAGGGTGACGACGCTACGCATTTCGTCTTCATGGACTTCGACTAAGCCTTGCTTAATTTCTTCCGCCAATAATGCCGCCAGCCGTGGTTTCGCGATCGGTGTCGTCGATTTCGGCAGCATCGGCATGGCGACCCGGATCGCCTGAATCTGGGCGAACACCGGGTCGGAGTTGCGGTTGAGGCTGAACAGAAAGCCGAGGTAGATACCGAACAAAATTACCGCGCTCGCGGCGACGATCATCCAGAACGGTACTATCCGGAGCACGGTGCGTTTCAATACGGCGGTGCTGCGCCAGCGCGGCGAAAGATCGCGCTCATAGTCGCCTTGAACTTTGCGTAGCAACCGCGCCAAGCGTTCGCGTACGGTTTCCAATTGCGCGCGGCCGCCGTCGATCGCGCGATAGCGGCCTTCGAAGCCGAGCGCGAGGCAGATATAGAGTAGCTCGAGCAATTGTTGATTGGGCGCCGGTTTCTCGGCGAGCTTCGACAGCAGCACGAAAAATTTTTCGCCGCCCCAGGTTTCGTTATGAAACATCACGAGCAAGCTTTGCCGCGCCCAGGCGCCTGATCCGCCCCACGGTGTCGAGGCGACGGTCTCGTCGAGCAATGTGCAGAGCGCGTAGCGCGCGGCGATGACATTTTCGACCGGTATACCGGCGGCCTTGGCCCGCGCTTCGAAGGTTTTAATGTTTTGTGCCAGATGGTCGCGCAGCGCCGCCGGATCGGGATGCATCGACGTTGCTCGTAGTTGTGGCACCAGCGCCAGCAGTGGATTGGCGGCTGTGACCAACGCGTTTAGGCCGCCAGTGAGCGGAACCGGCTCGCTGTAAACATGGGTCGCGGTCCTTGATGTCGGCATCGGCGCCCGCGTCGATGCGCGACGACCGGGCGTGGGAATCATGATCGTGTGATCGGCGTCGGTCAGCGCGAACGGATCGTCTTTTTGGCTCATCGGTATCGTTGCTCTCGCTTAATTGCGGATCGCCCAGAATTCCATCTGCAACCCGGGAAACTCGCCGTTCACATGCATGGCCAGCGCGCCGTTACGTTGGATCTGTTTCCACAAATCGCCGTCGCGTTCGAGCTCGAAGTAGTTCATGTCGGCGTGATAGGGAATTTGCCGCGGTGCCACCGGTAGTGCGCGCAGGGTAATGCCGGGCAATTGCAGGTTGACCAAATCGCGAATGCGCTCCACCGGCCCAATCTTGACCTGCGTCGGGAAGCGCGTGCGCAACGCCTGTGCCGGCAGTTGCGCATTGACGGCGAGCACGAAGCTGGCACTCTTCAACAACTCGGTATCGTTGATGCTCGCGACCTTCACGCCGTAGCGGCGATCGAGCAGCTCGATCGAAAACGCGCTGCGTTCCATCGGTACGTTGAGGCTGTAGCGAATTTCCGCCAGCAGCGGTGTGAACGACAATTCGAGCGCGTCGTGTCGGTATTCGGCGATCTCCGGCGGCCGGCGCTTGGCATGGCTGAAACTGGCGAGATCGCCGGCCAACGACAGGCAGTTGGAATACAGGCGTTCCGGATGCAGCAACGGATGGCGCGATAGATGCGCAAACAGCAGCTCGTTGCGATTGACCGTTTGCAGCAGCAAAAAGTCAGCGATCTCGGCGACACCGCCGCGTCCCGGTTCCGTCATCCGCGCTGCCAGCACATCGCCGCGCTGATGTAGCAGGCCGTGCAGTTCCTGCAAGTAGCTCGCGAGCGTCGGATCGCTGCCGACGTGCAATACCGGCGGAATATAATTTTTGTTGAGCGCCACTTGGTTGTCGGCGCGGCGCTCGCTGATCTTGACCACGCCCAAGGCGCAATAGGCATCGGTCAAGTCCCGTTGCCGTAACAGCGTCAGTCGCAGCTGTCCCACTTGGATCAGCGTGCTCTCGCCGGACGCGGAGTTGGTGTTGGCGTCGGCGACGTCGGTTTCATCGACGGAAAATCGCGCCAAGCTGCTGTCGTCGTCACCGCCGGCGTCGATCTCTTCAGTGCCGGGACGACGCATCGGCAACGCCAGTACGATCAGCTCGTCCTTGGTATCCGGTTCGATATCGAGCGGCGTCGGCGGCGTATCCTGCGCCGGGAAATCGAACGGCGTGCCGTCCGGCATAATGCCGCGGGCGCTGGATAATTGAATTTTACCGAGCGCGAGCGCGGCCTCGTCGACTTCCAGCTTGACGAAACCCCAAGCATGGCCGGTCAGCGGTTGGGTGCGTCCTTCCAGCAGCCGTTCTAAGTAGCGATCGTGTTGTTGAAAGTGCTGCGGCTGGAGAAACATTCCCACCGACCAGACGACTTTGTTGTTCCAATGCATGGCGTTAATCGTCCGTTAGTTGGGGGTCACGACGACGCTATGAGCATCGAGTTGAATGCGTATTCGATTAGTTTTCTTCGGCTTTACGGCAATCGAGGCACGCCACTGCGAACGTTCCAGATCGCGATAAGCGGCGACCACGCCGAGGTAACGCGCCTCGGGCGCGACATCCTTGCGTAGCTTGATCTCATCGCCCGGCATCATTTGCAGCTCCTCGCGATCCAACAGCTCAGCGCCCAATGTCTCCTGATCTTTTTCGAACACCGAGAAAAAATCGCCGCTGTCGAATGCCGTGAGCGATTTGAGCACGTAGATACGAACGACGATCGGCGACGGTCGGCCGTGCATGTCGGGATTGACCGCCGGTTCTACCGCCAACACCGTCTTGAGGGTGGTTTGCGTAGTGCAGGCGGTCATCGCCAGCGCCATAAGCAGCCAGACAAGTTGTCGAGCCAGTCGCAAAAGAGCTTGGTTCATTCGTGTAGCGTCGACCGTTCGTTAGTGGTGGACGCATGCTCCCACGGCGCTATCGCGCGCAAAACGACGCCAGCAGGCGCGACACGACATCAATGGGCACGAACGCAAAATTCGCTCTGTTTAAGGAGCGGATCGGAGTGAGCGGAGTTTTGACTTCGAAAAATGCGGAGGAGCCTTCAACGCGGGTTGTGACCAATGGCTAATCGTCACATTCCGGCGATACCACAGACGGTGTCTATGGTGCTTCTCCGTCCTGAAGCCACTGGGGCGCCATTTACGAACTTATTAGCAGGTCCCTTCCCCTGCAGGGGAAGGGAGTGGTGGTTGACGCTTCTCGATTTTTGTTTTAAGGGAGCCTCTACAATTCAAACATTGCAAGGGAATTTAAAAACAGAAGATTCCAGTAACGTATCCGAATCAGTAAGGGCGATCGGGAATAACAGTGCCACTGTTGTCGTTGGTTACATCATCGACTCAGCGGTGTTGATCTTCGGTGCGGCGATCGAGCTGAGAGAACTGGTCATGCTGGAGCTTTGCGCCTCCCATGCGGCGCCGCTGTTGGTGGTCTTGAGGATGCCGCCGGATTCAGTTACCCAAAGCGTCAAGCGGTCGACTGCCATCGCGCTGCTGAGCGTCGCCGGCAGCGGGTTTTGCATGCACCATCCTTGTTCCTGTTTGCTGGTGCTGCACGTGCCGTTAGCCACGGATCTTAAGTCGGTCGGAATTCAGAATCATCCGCCGTCCTTCCCGCGATTAGCGTTGTTAGCCTGTTACTGATCCATCTAGTCATTCGCTTGCGCCGCGACGAAATGACGTAAGCGAACAACATTGGTTCTACCCCCCGTTACGTCTGCTATTTTCCACCCGTGAGAGTCTTCGCAATAAATCCATTCATACCAACCACCCATGCCGTGTTGGCGTCTAGCGCGACAATGGAGCTTATTTGGTCCGAATGAAAGTTTACCGTCCAGCCCGGCTCTCCATTGCTGGCTGGGTTGCCGCCGGTGGTACTTTTGAGAATGGCGCTGTCCGTACTCGCCCATACGGTGCTCGTATCGACGGCAGCAATAGATTCCACCCAGGCGGTTGTCCCGGTGTCTTGCTTTACCCAACCCGGCTTGCCGTCCCCGGTCGTATCACCGCCGGTGGTGGTCTTCAGAATAGTGCCGTCAGATCCAACGGCCCAGGCGGTGTTTGAGTTTACGGCGGTGATGGAAGTCAGCGTTGATTGCACGGCGGTGTCCTGCTTCACCCAACCCGGTTTGCCGTCGCTGGTTCTCTCGCCTCCGGTAGTGGTCTTCAAAATAGTGCCGTTGGACCCGACGGCCCAGGCGGTGTTGGAATCGACGGCGACAACCGAGTACAGCGTATTCGTGATTGTCCCAACGTCTTGCTTTATCCAACCGGGTTTACCGTCGGTCGTCATGTCGCCGCCGGTAGTGGTTTTAAAAATGGTGCCATCGCCTCCGACAGCCCAAGCGATTTTCGAATTGACAGCGGTGATTGATAACAAGGTATCGGTCGGTAAATCGGCAACGGGTATATCCATCGTTTGTGTTACCCAAGTTGCGCCGCCATTCGTGGAATTCAGAATAACGGCCTTGAACGTTGCCAGATCTTGTCCGACTGCCCAAATTACGTTGGCTTCTGCTGTGGCGATGGAACTCAAATTAGCAACAGTCGGTAGATTGGTTTGCTGTATCCATGTTTTGCCGCCATCGAAGGTCTTAAGCAATGTAGAATCGTTTCCAACGGCCCATGCCGTGTTCATGGTCTGCGCGGCAATAGATGTAAGACGTCTAGTATGCCCGAAGCTTTGTGGCGGCCAGGACGTGCCGTTATCCGAAGTTTTGAGGATTGTGCCGGCAGCTCCAACGACCCAGGCCGTTTTCTTGTCTTTGACGACGGCCACTGAGAATAGGATGGAGCTTGTCCCTGCACTGTGTGGTTTCCACGTCTGGCCGCCGTCTTGGGTGATTATAATTTTGCCGCCACCGCTATTCCCGATTGCCCACGCCGTTTTCTGATCCAGTGCGAAGATTGATCGTAAGACGTAGAAGTCTCCTGAATTGTGAGCTACCCAGCCCGGCGTTCCATCGGCTGCGGTATCGCCACCGCTGAGAGTTGTTAGGATTGTGTCGCCAATGCCATCTCCGCCAACTATCCATGCGACGTCAGTGCTGACCGCAGCAACTGAAGACAAGGACCGATGCTGGTTAGCACCTTGGAAAGTCTGCAGGGCCCAGACGTCACCACCGTTGACGGTTTTAAGGATTGTGCTGTCGTCCCCAACAGCCCAAGCAGTTTTTGCGTCCGCGGCCGCAACTGATTTTAAATTTGCGACAACAGGCGCATTGTCTGGTGGAAGTGAGGTGGCGTGCTGTATTACCCAAGTATTGCCGCCGTCTGTCGTTCTTAGGATTGTGCCGATTTCTCCCACCGCCCACGCCGTCTGCGAATCTGCAACGGTAACAGAGGTCAAATTTGGTATTCGGTTTTCCGATTGAATTCCGACAATTGGTTGCGGTATTGGCACCTGGGTTAATCCAGATTCCTGTGCGACCCATGTCGCGCCGCCATCGATTGTCTTTAGGATCGTCCCAGCGTTCCCAACCGTCCAGGCAATCTTGGGATCCTGTTTATAAAATGAAATGGAATTCAGCTTGCTTGACGTTTTTGGATATTGCGGTACCCATGTCGCACCGCCATCCTTAGTTTTTAAAATAGTGCCGTTATTGCCGACCGACCAAGCTATCAATTCGTCGATCGCCACGATGCTTGTTAGATCATCGGCTGTCGGTAACGGATTTTGGACACACCATCCTCGTCCCTGTTTGCCGGTGCTGCATGTACGGTTTGCGACTGAGTCCAGATCTATTTCCTCGACGAAGACCGTGCGCGCAAGAGGCGTGCTGCGCTGGCTGGCGTCGATACAGGTTGCCGTAACCGTCTTATTCCTTCCGGTGTCGTAAGTTGTCGAGATCTCGCTATCCACCGTGGGCGTTCTTGTGCCTTTGCCGTCATCGAGATTCCACTCGTACAACAGCGTGCCTTGACCAACGCATTTTGCTGTGTAGGCCACGGCGCCGTTTATCCATGGCTCAGCTGGCGCAACTGTGAGTTCGGTCATTTCCGGCGGCGGATTCGTGCGTGAACTGCCGCCGTCGCCACCACCACCGCACGAGCCGAGAAAGGACAAAGCAAATATCGCGATACTTGCATCGAGCAGGCTAATGGCTCGCAAACCGCGTCTAGATTTTTTGTTTTGAGAAAATGAAATCATCTGTACGTACTCCTCCCTACTAACCGCGACGGTAGTCGGTTCTGTTGTTGTTCAGAAATTTGTCTGCACAAAAAAATGATACGGAGTTGCTGCGCTCCTCCGTAATGCTGTCCATGTTCACCGACATCGGCGTATCCGCAGAGGTTATCGATTGCGAATACGGCGATCTCAGGGACAGTCGGGGATGACAGTGCCATTGTTGTCTTTGGCTTCGTCATTGCCCCAACGCGTCAAGTAATACGCCGATACATACGCGGACGGGTGGCCCGCGCTATAGCTGTCGAGGTCGGTCCACAACCACCAATGGTTGTGGTCGTTGCCAACCGTTACCGTGTCGCCCAGCTTCTTACAAAAGACGTAGTTCGTCCCGGCGAAGAGTTGACCGACGGAAGCTGCGCCTTGGCTGTACGGATTCGGCGTGAGATAGCCGTTACCCGGAGCGAAAGTGTCGACCCAATATTTCGTGGTGGGCATAGGTGATGGCGGCGGCGGTGGCGGCGGAGGAGGCAAGCCGACGCAGTCGGGAATGTCGGTTCCGTTGTTGTCTTTGGCGACGTCATTGCCCCAGCGCGTTAAATAATACGCCGACACATAGGCTTTACTGTTGCCTGAGCTATGGCTATCGAGATCGGTCCATAACCACCAATGATTATGATCGCTGCCGACCGACACTACGGTCCCCAATGTTTTGCAAAAAACATAATTCCGACCCGCATAGAGTTGGCCAACCGGTGAATACCCGGAGATAGTTGGCGACGGATAACCGTCCGCCGAGGCAAACGTGTCTACCCAGTATTTCGCGTCGGGTGCCGACGTTGGTTCCGGCGGCGGATTCGACGATGGAGGGGGAGGCGTCGAGCAATCGATCGATGAGACGGTAATTTTTTGGTCGTTGGAAATATTGATCCACTGGCTACCCAGTCCGTGTCGATCGATTTTCTCGATGCGGGCGGGGACCCACGGTTTGGCGTATTGTCGCTTGAATTCCGTGGTGCATCCTCCCTCTGCTCGAAACGCTTCGGCGCTGCGAAAATCGGCGCGCTCGTTAGAAGCGTGTCCTGGAGATAGATCGATCAGCTTGGCTTTTTTGTTGGTGTTCTCGCCTAGTGGTGGCGGTAGACACGCTCGTACAAAGATGTCGTCGTCTTGGGGCAGACGATCGCTATAGCACCAATGGTTACTGACTTTGATATCGCGGGCCGGGAAGGTCGAGGTGCTGGTCGTGTTGTCGACCTTGCCGCACGGCGGAGCCGAGCACTCGCCTGGCGCGGCCATGCCGGTGATCGGCCATAATGCCCCAGCGAAAATTGCCAGCCAGGTTATGTATTTGCTGACGGATTGCATTCTTGTTCTCCCGCGCTCTATCGGCTTCTCTGCCGCTAGCCTTTTAATTCACTCGGTCGCGATCTCTGGGCGCCTATTGCGTCAGAGATTATTGCGCTCCATAGAGTCCGCCATTCGTAAGCGTCTTACTGACAAGCCCGCTGGGTCCGGCGATCCAGGCGCCTAGGTCGCTGACGGCGAATACGGAATACATATCGCCGGTCGTTCCCGAGGTCTGTAGTGACCAGGTCTCTCCGCCGTCTGCGGACTTCAACACAGTTCCCCGGTCACCCACGACCCACACGGCCATCGCGTCTCGCGCCGAGATCGACGTGAGGTTGGCCGACGTGCCGTTTTTCGAATTTTTCGACTCCCATGTCGCGCCGCCATCGGTCGTTTTCAGTATGGTTCCCTTGTCACCGACCGCCCAGGCCACGCTCGTATTTCCTGCGAGGACCGCAACGGCGATCAAGTTGTCGGTCACTTTGGCGGCGGTTGATTGGTCGATCCAATGACTGCCACCGTCAATCGTTTTGAAAATCGCTCCACCACGACCAACGATCCACGCCGTCTGCGAGTTCGCCGCCGCAATTGAACTGAGGTCGACGTCTGAATTGTTGCCGAGGTGTTGCGTACTCCAATTCGCACCGCCGTCCGTCGTCTTAAGGATGGTTCCGTTCGCTCCCACCACCCACGCTTCACTCGCGCTGAGCGCGGCAACGGATGTCAAATAGTCGGTGATAGGCGCGTCGCTTCGTGCCCAGCCGACTTTGCTGTCGGCAAACCGCAGGATCGCACCGTTCTCGCCGACTGCCCAGGCCGTGTTGGCGCCGCGCGCGGAAACGGAAACAAGCCGGTTGGTTCCGTAATATTCTTTACGCCAAGTCTCGCCGCCATTTATGGTTTTTAAAATGGCGCCGTTGTCGCCCACCGCCCAAGCGGTATCGGTGCCGACGGCGGCAATGGAGTTCAAGTTGTCAGTGCTATCGGAACTGTGCGGTTGCCAGGTAGTGCCATTCGTGGTTTGCAGAATCGCACCATCCCAACCGACCGCCCAGGCTGATTGCGCGTCGAATGCGACAATAGAGTTGAGGTTGGTATTGTTCCACTCGACTTGCTGGTCTATCCAACTGTCGCCGCCGTTCGTCGTTTTCAAGATCGCGCCATTGTCGCCCACGGCCCAGACAACGGTTGCGCTCAGGGCGGCAACTGAATTCAACCGGCCGACGATTCCTGCCGTCTTGTTTTTGTCCACCCAGGTGGCGCCACCATCGGTTGTTTGCAGGATCGTCGCCTCGCCGACGGCCCAGGCAGTGGTCGCATCCACCACGGCGATGGAGTACAGAGTGTTCGACGTTTGAAAACTGTGAACCGCCCAAGAACCGCCGGTGCCG
The DNA here is from genome assembly GCA_016199745.1 of Gammaproteobacteria bacterium. Classification (NCBI taxonomy): domain Bacteria; kingdom Pseudomonadati; phylum Pseudomonadota; class Gammaproteobacteria; species Gammaproteobacteria bacterium. The sequence continues at coordinate 110,946 of JACQFZ010000017.1, read as the reverse complement.
GTGATTTTGTAAATGACGCCATCGCCGACCGCGAACGCCGTCGTCGCATTCACAACGGCGACGGCGTAGAGGTTGATGTTGATATCGATATCCGGAACGGCTTTCCAGGTTTCGCCGCCGTTTGTAGTGACCAGCACAGTTCCATTGTTACCGACGGCCCAGGCTGTGTTCGGATCGTAGGCGGCAGTCGCTCTTAGGTAATTGACTGTCCCGGAGTTCTGCGTCGACCATGCCGAGCCGCCGCTGATAGTTTTTAGGATGGTTCCTGCTTCACCGACGACCCAGGCGGTTTCGACATTCGCGGCGGCGAGGGCGCTCAGGTATTTGGAAGTGCCGGAATTTTGCACAGCCCACGTGCCGTCGTCCTTTGTCTTCAAGATGCCGCCCGGTCCGGCTGCCCAAAGTGTTGCACGGTCGAGCGCGACAACACTGTTCAGCGATGCCGCGGTCGGAAGGGGGTTTTGCGTGCACCAACCTTGTCCCTGCCTGCCGGTGCTGCAAGCACCGTTCGCCACGGAATTCAGGTTTATGTCCAGTACGTTGATATCCTTTGTGAGCCGGGTCTGTTGGTTGTGACCGTCGGTGCAGGTCAGCGCGACGGTTTTGTTTCCTGGGCTGACATAGATATGCGGGGCGATGGGCTTCGATGTCGTTTTATGAGTTCCATCGCCGAGGTCCCACTCGTATGTCAACGGACCGTCGCCGACACACTGCGCCTCGAACAGGACCCGTCCTTCAATCCACGGATCCGAAGGCGATGCAGTAAACCACGTCACCGCAGGCCCCGGCTCGGCACGCGAACCGCCATCGCCGCCGCCACCGCTGCAAGACGCGAACACGGAGAGGAAGAGTACGGCGACTACCGACGCGCATGCGCGGTTACCAAAAGGTTTGGTCCGCGATCGGAAATTCTTTTTGTTTCTTGTCATCACGACCAGATCCTTTGTGATGTTTGCCGTTCGCAACACTCCCGTGGACTATGCCGCGATTGCGTGTGTCCGCCAGTGGACCAACGTGATCGAAGGGACGGCTAAGGCGTTCAGCGGTGTAGGTCCATGTTTAATCGAGCCGAAGTATACATGCATCCACCACGCACGAAATGACGGCATCGGGCGCCAAGCGACATCGTTGAGCTGGGGATCGTCGTGTTTGGAGGAGGGTGCATCATAGGGCGGCAGTTCTTTCGTGCGGTCCTGCAGCAACACATATTCGGCGCGGCAAAATCCGTTTCATTCCGCACGCGGCTGATAATTCGGTACGCTTCGCGGTTTATGGAGAGTAGATATAGCCCGGAGGAGCGCAGCGAGTCCGGGGCGGTTTCTAAAGACGTCGGTAGTTACTATCTATTTATAATCACTCCCTGAATGAGGCAATTCAACTTCGTCCCCACCCATCTTATCGCCGTCACTTCATGGACCAGGCTTAGTAGCTTAACAACGCTAAACAATATGACATCGATCGCCGCACTCGACGATAAAACAGTGTGGGTCGCCGCTTGGGACGGTGCGATCTACCAGACAACCGATGGGCGATACTTGGAAAACGCAGAAGACGGCGACCATCGTTGGCTTAAACGCCATTATCGCGATCAACGCAAATTTCGCACTGGCAGTCGGTGATACTGGGACGATATTAAAGACGACCGACGGCGGCGCTACAAGAGCTCCAGCGTAACGCCGCGCCGGCTGAATTCGGTCACTGCGGTCGATAACAATACCGCATGGGCCGTTGGCGACGACGGCGTCATTGTGAAGACGACCGACGGCGGTATCACCTGGAGCGGGGAGAACTCGTATAAAAGTAATTCGCTGAGCTCAGTGATAGGCATCGATGCAAGAACAGCGTGGGCCGTCGGCGACAGCGGGGCGATCATTAAAATCACCAACGGTAACTCGTGGACGACACAGGGCGAGGGGATATCGAATGCCTTTTTGACGTCGATTGCCATCGACAAAGCGCATCCCGATACGGCATGGGTCGCCGCCGGCAACGTGATACTAAAGACAACGAACGCCGGTAATAACTGGGTAATTCAGAATCCAAATCCACCGGCGATTTTTCACGCCATCGCCGCAACAGATGCCAATACGGTGTGGGTCGTCGGCGAGACCGGACTCATCCTCAAAACCACGGACGGCGGCAGCACCTGGGTGACGCAGAATTCCGGCGTTAGCAGCGCTTTGTTCGGCGTCGCCGCGTTAAATACTAACGTGGCCTGGGCGGTCGGCGAAGGCGGCATCGTTCTAAAGACAACCAACGGCGGCGCCACCTGGAGCCCGCAAATTTCTACAACCAGCTCCGTACTGTTTTCAGCCACCGTAGTCGATGCCAACACTGTTTGGGCTGCAGGTGAAAGCGGAGCCATCATCAAGACCGTCGACGGCGGCGCTACCTGGCGCTCACAACGGGGAGCGGCAAGTCAGACTATGAGATCAATCGTTGCCGTTGATGCGGATACGGCGTGGGCGGTTGGGGAGGGGGGAATTATTGTTAAGACGGTAACGGGGGGGGTGATTCGGGGCGGCACCGATTTAAATCGTGTATCCCGGAGGTGTGGAGCGAGTACGGGGTGGTTGTTGTCGCGAAGATGGAGAGTTGCGATCCCGCTTTCGCGGAGATGGCGGATTCTGCATAAGCGCATTTGCTATCGGTGAGCGTTACGAGGCCGGCTTGATTTCGCCGATGTACTGAACCACCTACCGTTTCTGTTCCTCGTTGATAGTTGAGCGAGCTGTGTGCGTTGCGGCTCACCGCAACGGTACGGGGCAATGTGCTGCGCTTACTGCGTCCTATTGGAGCAAAAGGCGAGATCTGACCCTGTCGTGTTTTTTGCATTTTCGGGCAATGTCCAGATCGTATGAAGATGTTCCAGCAGGATACAGATGGCTTCAATCGTAAAGGCCCGCCTCGCCTTAATAACTCGAAACGCCTCACGCCTCTCGCACGACGTCGACATACTCCACCAACCACCGCACCGACTGATCCTGCCCGGAACAACATTGCGCCAATACCGAACCATGCTCACTACTTATTTTCGTAGCTCGGAGGAGCGCAGCGAGTCCGGGGTCGTCGTTGTGAAATGTTTAGATGTCAACACAAATCCTACGTTTATAATCGTGTTGGCGATTTGTGCGCCAGGGCAACGGAGATTCGAACCAACTTATTGGTTGATTGCGAATTCTATTTTAAAATCGTCAAAGTCCTGTGGCCGAACCGTTTTAGCACTAGTTAGTTTGGCGATAATTGTTTCAAAGTATTTTTCTATCATGGCCTCATTAAAAAGACCTGTATTTATCGCGTGACTTGCGATAGTGCTAACAACACTTGGGTCTACCTCGCATATTTCCGCGCTGTCATGTGGGTTTAATCCAGCAAGCCTATTTGACCCGTTGATAATCCAGAGGCAATAGTAAAATGTGAAAGCAAAGACCGCATATACATGTTCATGAAACGGTGACGATCTCATTTCATATTCAAGAGAAACCACCTCTTCATTAAATTTTGCATAGAGATCCTCGAAACGCACAGCGCTATCACTTACAAATTGCCACAGCGCTGTTAACACCGACTTCATGAAAACTTGCGATTCTTTCTTGCAATCACAAGAGTCGACTATTTTTTCTGCAAGACGAAGCACTGCACCAACCTTGATAGGCTCGACCAGTTCCTCATAGGCACCAATATCAATTCGCAACAATCTTTCCTCCTCTTATCGTCAACACTTCACCATTTACTGGATTTCTCACAATAATAGTGAGATTTGGATATTGTTCTGAGAACTGGCCCAATACTCCTAACGGTTTATCAGAATTCAATCCTTGTCGACATGTAGAACAGACTGGCTGATCTACCATCATGTGCACAGTTCCAGTGGTATCAGGACCATATCCGTTTACCCGCAAATCTTCCCTCATTTGATTCACCAAATCCTCTTCCGCATGCCGTCTATTAACGGTACTTGGTGACGATAAATCAGGATCGCTCCACGGCCATATAGCCCCACGTGCTGTATATGCACCACCAGAAGCACCTCTGTAAAGTCTATTGTCTAATCCTGGAATATCAGTTCTTGCGACTCCAACTGTACCGCCTGTTACAGTTCCTTTGGAGTTGAATTTCGGAACACCAGTTTCGTCGCGTGCGGCCCGCAGGTCATCAGCGAGATCACCGTTATCAGGTTTGGGTTTAACGTGTGAGTTGTTGTTAGGGTTGGGCTTTTCTATGCCGTCAGATGGATCAGACGCATCTGCTTTGTGAGTTAAACCAAGAACGTCAACCTTGGTGAAGGGGTTTGTTGTATAGCCATACAGATTAATCCCTCCGGATTGTCCAATTGGATCTGACTGTAAATATCGGCCAAGAGCGGGGCTGTAATACCGGAAACGGTTGTAATGTAAGTTCGTCTCTTGATCGTAGTAGTGTCCAGGAAAACGAAAATCGCATTCGACAGTGTTTCCAGCCGCCACTTCGATCAAACCATATGCGGCAATTTTCTTGGCCAACCAAACAACGTTACCCGCCGCATCTTCGATTTTTTCCGGCAAACCAACTTGATTCTGAAAAACGAAGTACGCCTGCCCGTTGTTGGCACGTGCATCCACGCTGGAATAGTCAATAAACATGAACGGTAGAAACGCTTCTGCGTTCGCGTATAGATAAATTCGCAGTTTCCCTTCGGCGTTGACTTCTGCTGCCAATCGATCGCCGTCCCAGTAGTAGTTGGTTCGTTGTTTTCCCACCGTTTTACTAATGCGCCGACACAAGCCGTCGTACTCCGCAGTCCACACGTCGTCGCGGTCGTTCCACGTCACCTGCACTAGCATGTCGAGGCTGTTGTAGTGGTAACTGACGCGGCTGACGTTGTGACGGATTTCCTCGATGAGATGGTTGCGGTTGTTGTGGCGAAATGAACTCGTTAGCGTTGACGCCAGGCGATTGCCTTCAGCGTACTGAATGCTTTGCACTTCAGGCGTGGATAGAAGATTACCAGCCGCGTCGTACTTATAATTTCGCTCAAGCCAGCCGTCGTAGTTTTCCGCAATTAAGCGATGTGCGGTGTCGTAGCGAAAATCGATAGTGCCGTTAACACTATCGATGATGCGACGCAGTTCACCAACGGCGCTGTACTGATAGGTGATCCAACGCGCTCGATCCGGATTTCCTTCGCGCCAATTTATCCGGCTGGTGCAGCGATAGTCGCGGTCATATCGGCGTAGCTCGTTGGTGCCGTTGGCAAGTTTGGTCAGTATCCGGCCGTCGGCAGCGCGCTGAATGCGGTGAGTGCCGCCATCCGGGGTGTGGATCAACACATCACCCGTGGGGACGAGTTCATAGTTGACTACAAAGCGATCGAAATACTCTGTCGCAACTAAATGATTGCCGTGGTATGTATGCCTGATGCCGCGGCCGTCGCGCAAGTCCGAGGTCCTGCGTCCGCGCCAGTCGCGTGACAGCCTGACATCATATTTATCCGTCGACGCCTTGGTAAAATTTCCATGAACGTCGTGCTCGAAACTATGAACTTCGCCAGAAGCGAGGACTCGTTTGCTATGCAGACCGTTGTTGCCGACCTCGAATTGCAGCAGCACATTGCCGTCGCCATCGCGTTTTTCGATCAGCCGGTCGCCCTCGTCATAGGTGTAGATCTCGCGAATCACACCGTGACGCGTCACGCTGATAAGTCGGTCCTTATAATCATAGGTATATCGGCTCTCGTTGCCGTTGGCGTCGATGATTCTCGAGATCTTCTCGCGGCGGGTATATCCGTAAGTAACGGTGTTACCGAGCGGATCGGTTTCAGTGCCGCGCAGGTTCCATGAGGCGGTGCGGTAGTTATATTCACGGCCGTCCTTATCCTTGAAGCGAACGACGTTGCCGGCGGCGTCGTGTCGATACTGCTCACTGCGGCCATCGATGTCTATTTCCTCGATTATGCGCCCAGCAGCGTCGCGTTTTTTCTGCGGTTCTTGGTTGACCGGTTCTGGCTGCGCCAGCGCTTGGTAGGCGCGGGCAGGGAGTCCTTTGGGCATGGCAAAGAATTCCGCCGGGCGCAGCTTTTTGATGTCGCCCCATTGCAGGCCGAGCGGCGTCGTCGGCACTTGGTGTGCCAATGGGTTCGGCAGGTTCGGTGCTTCGTCGATGGTCGGCCACTGGTTGCCCCAACGATCTACGCGTCCAGTGTTCTGGCCGCGTTCGTCATAGAGCCAACGCAACGCGCGACCGCCGGAGTCGATTTCTTCGATGACGCGGCCGTCATCGCCGAGAACACGCTGGCGTACGCCGCCGTAGGGATCGACGATGCGTGTGATCGTGCCGAGCTCGTTGTAGATGAACGTCCACTTGCCACCATCAGCTTCAGTCACGAGCGTGCGGCCGGGTTGGTATTCGAGACGCACCAGCCAGAGCTTGTCTTGGCCAGCGCTGGCGATGCACCGGCCTTCGCCATCGTATTTGTAGTAGAAGGAGTAGCCGTTGCGGTCGCCGACGCGCGTCATGCGTCGGTTGTCGTCGTAGTCATACGTGGCACTGGCGCCGAGTGGATCGCGCCACGTGGCCAAGCAGCCGGCAGCGTTGTAGTCGTAGCGGGCGATGACTGCTGCGGTTTCTTCGGTCGGGCCGCGTGCCACCTCGACCACGTGGTTATTTTGGTCGTGGCGTAGCCAGGTCGACACGGCATGTAAATCGTTCTCGTCGAGCGGAGTCTGCGTAATGCGGTCGAGTCGGCCGTGCTGGTCGTAGTGAAAGTCGCTGCGAATTTTTTTTGTGACTGAGCTGACGAGGCGGGCTGAGGAATCATTGGGATTGGCGCGGACGAATCCCATGTTGCCCATGATGTTGTGTTTCAGCACGAACCGACATTCATCGCGCTGCTCCAATTCGAATCCCCCAAAGACGCCGCCGTAGGTTCCGCCTTCGTAGCGTGAAAATTTGTACTTGCGGTTTTCGCCATTGATAAAGATCGCGCGTGTGCGCAGCAGCCGCAGCTCGAGTTGGTAGTAGTGGCGAAAGCCGAAGCCGAGGGGACCGTCCTGATCGTGCCAATCGCTGTAGTAGTAGCGATCCCATTTGAAAGGCAATGGCCCAGCATCGTCATAGTCGTGAAAGTCATTGGTGCTGGCGCCGGTGACCGGATCGATCGGCTCGCCCGGGTTTTGGCATTTTGAATTCTCGCCCTCGTGTTTCGGCTTCTTCGGCTTCTTCGGCTTTTTCGGTTTGCCCAATCCGCCCAAGAGATCCATCGCATCCGGCAGCGGGAAGCCGCCGACCAACACGGTCGGATTGCCGAGCAGTAAAATGCCGAAGCCCGGTGGGACGCCGGGATCCAGGCCGAGCATGAAGCTGAGCGCGGCTGTTATCGCGTCCGCGGCCGCTTGCGCACCGTCCACGATCGCCGCGGTGGTGTCACCGCCCGCGCCTTCCGCGGCCGCGGAAAGCCCGCCGGCGGCGGCGCCGACCAAGCCCAGGGCGGCACCCAACTTGCCGACATGGGACAACGGATTGCAGTGGAGTGTGATGTCTAACCCCATGCGCGCGACGCGTGCGCCGGCGAAGAACGTATTGCTCGATCCGGTAAAGATGCCATAAAGCGGGTACAAGCCGCCGCAAGTTGGCGCGCAACCCAAATCGCCGGCGCGTACGCCTGGCAACCCGCTGACTAAAACGTTCACGCTGCCAGCGCCCACGGTCCAGCCGATGCTTGGCAGCGGAACCCCGGTGCTCGGCGGATGAAGGTGCGCATGGGGAAAACCCAAATGTGGCACCATCACGAACGCCGCCGGCATGCCGGGCAGAAGTTTCGCCAGTGGGTCAACCGCGACGGACAGGCCGGTATTGAGCAATTCGGGAATAAAACCGACGACGGCGAGCCCCGCATTCACGCCGTGACTGATCTCGCCGACCGTGCCTTGTTTTGGATCTGGTCCTTCTTGGAACGGTTGCGCCGTGTTGTTGACGACGCTCGACATTGCGTCCACGCTGGCCAAGCCGGTCGGTGCGATCAATGGCTTTGCCGGTTGCGATTTATCCGGCGGTTGCAGCCTATCGCTCGGCGTCATGAATGACCTCCGTGCGCGTGGCTCGCATTGCAATCGTGTGCCGTCATGTCGCGACGCAGTGGCGATGCCGCTAGCGCTGTCCGTTCGCGTTCGAGCTTGCGCACTTCGTCCGGCATGTCGAGGGTTCGGTACACGCCGATCAGGTGACCCAGCAACGACTCTTGCTGTTCGATGCAGTCGTACCGCTGACACAGATCCTTGGCATCGCGCCACGTTTGAATCGCTTCGGTCGTCTTCCGGCAGCCGAGTTGCGCGAGGCCGAGCTTTTCCATCGATTGAATCTTGGCCGACAAGTTGACCAGTTTGCCGGCGCAGCGGTTGGCGAAATCGAAGTAGCCTTCGGCCTCGGCGAACTCCTTCAAACGCAAGCAGCACTCGCCAGCGCCGCTCAAGAGATTCAGCAACACCGCGAGATTTTTTTCCGGTACGGCGACCGCCAGGCTTTGCTGGTATCGCTTCCTTGCCTCTTCCAGTTGGTTGCGCTGCATTGCCACGTCGCCGGCGCCGGCCAACGCTAGCGCTTGGCCGACGGCATCTTTTTGCTGCACGTGGTAGGCGTGCAACAACGCATATTTTTCGAACGCCTGATCGTAACGTTTGTACGCGAGATCGAGCGCCGCGACTTGGGTCAGCGCCAGTATCCGTTCCGCGACCGGGATATCCGGATTGTTTATCGTTTTTACCAAGCTGTCCGCCGCTTTGGGTCCGGAGAAATCGACGTCGATCGTCAGGGTGTTTTGAGTTTTTTCGCGCGCGAGTTCCGGTAACAGAAACGGTTGGGTACGGTTGTCGCGCACTAAGAACCGGTGACCTTCCATCCAGTCATCGACGCCGTCGAGCGCCAGCAGGCCGGCGATCAATGTTTTGTAACCGGTGACGTCGCTAATCGTGACCGGACAGAAGATCCAGACGATGTCACCGTACTCGCTGGCGACGCGATGCACATACTCGACGGCGATACGAACGCGCTTGGGGAGTGGTTGTCGCGCGTCGTTGCATAGCAACGGCAACGGCGGCCAACGGTCGACTCCGTCCGCGGTGCGCTGCGCGTTGACCTTGTCGATTTGCGCAGTCAATGCGTCCATGCATTTTTGTAAGTAACTCGTGGCATCGACGCATTCGAATGGAAACAGCAGAAAGAAGTGATTCGGCCATTGCGAATCCCAGCTCTTCACGGCGGCTAGCGGCATTGCCAGATCAGCGTCTGAGCAATTGATCACCAGCGTCGGATAGTCGGGCTGCTCGATGAACTCGCGCATCGCCGATTCCATTGCAACGTACTCGCGGCGCATGTGTCGGTCCCGATCTCAGTTGAGACGAACGAAGCGGCTTCTGACGATGGTGTCCGCCTCGGTGCGGATATCGACGCCGCCCTGACCGCCGACGAATTCGAGCGTCTCGGCCTTGAGCCGCAGCTTGCCCGGGACTTCGATATCGACGCCGTCGTTCACCAGTCGCACCACCGGACCGCTGCTGCCGGAGTAAATCTCGACGACCGGTCGATCGTTGGCATCAACGACGCGTAGGCATTTGTCTTGCTCTAATTGCAGCAAGTGGCTCGCCTCGGTGTTCTCGCGGATCGGCTCCTTGGGCGCGGCACAATCCACGATCGCGGTCACGAGCTTCTCCGGCCAGTTGCCGGGCTGCGTGAGCAATACGCGATCGCCTTTGTCGGGTGTCGCACCACGCACGTACTTCAGCCAACGCTCGGTGGTGTGGCCGGCGTCGTCGGTCCAACGCACGAACACGTGGTTACGAAAATCGGGGTGGTGCGTGTCTAGTACTTCACCCAGTAACGGTTGCGACGTCGTCGCCGCTGCCGTTTTCTGGGAAGGACGTGCCAGCAGCAACTGGCGCAACGACGGGACGTCGGTCTCTTGCTCGGCGTGCGTTGCTAGTTGTTCCGTGTCAAATGACATGAGGGGTTCCTTGGTTGGCGGTTTCATCAGTTGTGGTGAATCATCCCGGTAAGATGGATGCCGCTCGAGTCGAGGACGATCGAGCCGCCCGAGGACTGTAGCGAGACCTTTGAGGGCTCGACCGTCACCGAACAGGATTGGCCGCTGGCTACGACGACTTTGGTGCTGCCGTCGATGAAGACTTCCTTGGGCCCGATGTTGACTTTGTTGTTTCCCTTGATTTCGGTCGTGTCGGTGGAGCTGACGGTGGCTGTCGGTTCTCCATGCAGCTCCGCATGCGGCTTGCCGTCCACGAGTGCTCCCAGTTCGCCCTTACCAACGAGCTTGGCCGTTTTTGCCGCGGTGATTGAGGCGTTGCCGTCCGTGGATTCCGCCGTATAGTCGCCGCCCGTCGCTTTTACCGAGCGTGGGCCGGATTTGACTGTGAGCGAGGCGCCCAGCTGAATCGTTTCATCTTGCATGCCGGCCAACACCTTGAGGATGTCGTTGCCGGTTTCCACCGTGCGCGTGCTGTCGTTCTTGACCATGACCGCGTGCGCGCCGACGGGGACGTTGAGTTGATAATTGCCGGCCAACGACGTGTGTACGATGTCTTTGTTGGCAGTGAGCACGCTCATGCCGGTCGTCACGGTGGTCGAGTCGTCGCCGGTCGCGATGACACTCGATCGTTGGCCCTGTACGAAGTCGGACTGGTTGTTTCCCACCCAATTTGACTGATCGTTACCGGCCCTCATCTGCATATCGTGTTGACCGAGGAGATTGAGCTTCTCCGCGCCGGCGGTGTCGTCCATCGTCATCTCGTTGCTGCCCTGGCCCTTGTGCGTCTGCGATTTCAGTCCGCTGATGACGCCGCCGTGCGGGACTTTTTGGTCGGCGTTGAACACGCGGCCGGTGATGATCGGCCGATCCGGATCCCCCTCGAGAAAATCAACGATCACTTCCTGACCGATGCGTGGCGTGCTCACTGCGCCCCAGCCCTTGCCGGCCCACGGTTGCGACACGCGCATCCAGCACGAGCTGTTCTCGTTGGATTGGCCGTAGCGGTCCCAATGAAACTGAACTTTTACGCGGCCGTGATCGTCCGTGTAGATTTCTTCGCCCGCTGGTCCGACTACGATCGCCGTCTGCGGTCCCTGCACGGCCGGCCGCGTCGTCGTCTGCTTCGTGCGAAACGGTTGTTGGCTGTGCAGGCCGGTGAGGTGAGCGCTGAAGCTCGCGCCGTCCGAGGCACCGGTTTCATAATTTTGGCCGTGCAACTCGAAGCTTGCCTTGACCACCAAGTACTCGCGGTTCTGATCGCTGCGCGGATGTCCAGTGAGCTTAAATAAACGGCCGACGGCCACACCGCGTGCGTTGCTGTCCGCGTTCACCAACTCGTGACGTGCCTGTAGCTCTTCCATGCGAATGCGCGCATATTTTTCGCCGTCTTCGCGGTTGGTGTACGAGCCGGGATAGTCGAAGATCTCGTAGTCCGCGAGCCCATGGCTGCGTTGCAACGAGGTAAGCGCCGCCAGATTAACGCTGGGTTTCTCGAAATCGAAATCGTGCAGTACGTATTTGCCGGGGCGAATCTCGCGCTCGCAAGCCCAATTGCCGATGTACTCGCGTTCAGGACGTGTCGACTGACCTTTGGGCAGAAACGCAATCTCTTCGTAATGCGGAAACGACGAGTGCGCGGCGTAGCTGTCGGTTAGCACCAGCATGTCGCGGTTGTCGCTCGGATCGAAATAGTAGTAGATGCCTTCTTCTTCCATCAGCCGGCTGATGAAGTCGAAGTCCGACTCGCGATACTGCACGCAGTAATCGCGCGTGCGATACGACTCCGTCAGTTCCAGCTTGTACTTCGCAACCTCGTGTTCCTCGAACACCTCTTTAATAATTTCCGGCGCGGTTTTGTTCTGATAGATGCGGCAGTCCTGGGTGCGCGTGAGAAACCATAGCCACGGTTTCAAGATCGCGTGGTATTTGTGATACCTGCCTTCCATGCCGACCAGGCCGAAGCGGGTGACATACGCCGAGAAATAACGGTCACCGCCGTCGGGCAGTTCCATCTTGATGGTGACGCTCTTGCCGAGAATGTCATCAGGATTGATGTCACCCGATTCGCTGAGTGCATCGAGCTGGTAATCGGCGAGCCGGCCGAGCTCCTCGGTCACGGTCATGTGATGGAACAGTAATACGTTCGCGCCGAGCGGGGTCGTGAGCTCGAACGTACGAGCCGATAGCGTGGGTGCGCTCGTGGTTCGGGACCCTGTCGCACGTTGTATGGCGGGTTGCGCTGCGGTCTGTGTCGTGACCTGTGTTGTAGTCGGCGTTGTGACCTGAGTCGAGACCTGTGTTGTTCCGAATCCGCGCTGAACCATTGCCACCTCCCTCACATAAGCATGGCGCGCATTCAATCCAATGACGATGCGGCCTGATAAAGAAATCGAGAATGTTGAGCGCCGATGTTTATGGGTTCGGCAAACCGTCAACGTGTAACCATGCTCCCACGGAGCTCGCAGGCACGAAACGACGTGAGCGGAGACGACGCGACATCAATGGACATCGCGTCGGAAAGATGAAACCTTTTTTGGGAAGCGGTGTGGTCAGCTCGAAGGTTCGTGTGATTCGATCGACTGCGTCCATGAGTTACCGTCCTTCGTTGTTTTTCGAGTCTTACCAGCCCTCGTTGGCGAGGTGTGTCTGCTGATGGGCTTTGCGCAATTCCTTCGCTGAGACATTCCGCAGCGACGGCCGAAACACCTTTGGCGCCGTTTGTAGTGGCAGCAGCGCAAATCGTTCCAGTTTTTTTCCCACCGGCCACGACGACAGTGCCAGGTACACCAGGATGCCAACGGAAAGTCCCGGAAACAAAGCGAACAGCCCGAGCCACGCCGAGTACCCCGCCTTCCTCGAAAGCTGCACGACGATCAGCGCCAATAGCGTATGCACTGTTAAGACGATCGTGATGTCCACCATGGTTCGTTCCTTGTTCAATGGTTCGCTTTGAAGTCCCGTCGAATATTCCCATTGCTCCATAGCGCACAAAACGACACAGGGTGACATCACGCGACATCAACTGACATTGCGTTAGTGAATGGGATAGGTAGAAGGAAGAGTTGGACGGCGTTGACGTCGCGAGCTGTTGTCGCTTAACGGTTCACGCGGAATTAAAAAACTCGAGTTCCCCTCTGCCGTTGCGGAAGAGGGGAACGGGAGAACTGTTCTAAGGCGCGAAGATCGCGACCTTCAATTGGCTAGGAAAGAGTCGTACACCCGATGCGTTGGTGCTGTTTTGTAACGACATGCTGGTCATGCGCGTCGCCGGCATCCCGCCCACCAGAAGGGTATATGCCGCAGTAAGGTGCCGGCTCGGGCCCATGACCATACCGGATGCGACACCCAACGCCACTCCAGCGTTGTCGCCGTTGCTTAGCGGAATGACGGTTCTCATGTTATGAGCCGGCGCAAGTCCCCACATCACGTGGTAAACACCTGGCACTCCCATCGGTCCGCTGGCAATATTTGGGTACGTTACTGGAACCGGCGTCGGTGGAGTCAAACAAACGTCGGGAAACGCGACGTCACTACCGCCCCTTTGGCAATTACCGAACATGGCTCATCCTACCTGTATTTGTTTGCCGTTGATCTTGACCAGCTCGCGCGACTTCACGATCGTATGGCTTGCGCCGATATTGACGACGTGCTCGGCCCGTAGATCTAAATGACCGACGCGTACGAGCTCCATCGATTCGATTTTGCGTTGATGCGTCTGCGCATGCACCGACCATAGCTCGGCGGTCTGTTTGATCACGCGCGCGGTACTCTCAAGCGTATCGGCGATCCAGCAGAACGCCTTGCCGATAATGTTGACCCGTTGGCCGGTAATCTGGATTGCCTCACCATTTACATTTACGTTGCGAGCTTTAAGCTGTAATTCGTTGCCGCTCTTCATAGATACACGGTCGGATGCGCCGAGCGTCAAATCGCCTTTAATCGCCAAGTTTACCGATCTGTCGAATCGCACATCGATCGGTGCTTCGACGTTTCGTTCCAAAACCGCAAGCACGAATACGTCCGCCCGATGCACGGCCAGCAACACCGTATCGCCGTAGGCCGGTTGCACCATGCATGATAGCGCCACCCGCGCAGAACGCAGCCCATGGGGCGTGGTGACGACCACACGCGAGCCATCGTTGCGCTCGGTCTCGCCTATCTCATGGATAACGCCTTGGGTCAAAACTGCATCTTCGACTTCTTTCAACATGTTGTTCTCCTCGTCATGACGTCTCGCGCCTGCTGTTAACGTCGAGGCGTCCAATTTTCTGCATTAAGAAATTCTTTGTCGTCGGGTGCCGCGCGTGCTCGATCGAGCAGCACGGTTCGTTCATCCTTCACACCGCGCAAATTGGCGCGAGTCATCTCGGCACCGCCGAAATGACTCGCGGTGATATCCGCATTGGAGAAATCGGCATACCGGGCATCAGCTCCGTCGAATTTACAATGTTGCAGCACCGTCTTCTGTAATACGGATTCGTAAAGCACGGCATTGCGAAAACTGGTCTCGAGCCCTCGTGCTTCCAACCATACCGATTGCGTAAGCTGCGCCTCGTCGAAACACGCTGCATCCAACTGTGCTTGTACCCAAAGCGTATGATCGGCGCTGCTGCCGGCGAAATTGGCCTGTGTCAGCTTGGCGCCTTTGAAATTGCTTCCGCTCAAGTTAGCGCCGGCAAAATTCGTCTGCGAAAGATCCGCCTCCATGAACTGCGAATGTGTCCATTGCGCGTGCGCGAAGTTCTGACCGGCGAGGTTGCATTCAGCGAATACGCAGCGATCGCCTTTGGGATTTTCAAATTTGACGTTCCGCAAGTCGGCTTTGTAGAAAATAGTCGCGGCAAACGGGGCGGCCGACAGGTCGGTGACGCCGAAGTCGCATTCAATAAACGACGCTTCTACTAACTTAGCGCGCTGAAAGTGTGTACCGGAAAGCGCGCATTGAATGAAATTGGCAAACTCAAAATCGGCGTCGTTGCCTTGAATGTCTGGCAAGGCACATTCGTTGAACGTTGCACCGATCCCCCGCGCCGAACCAAGCATCGCGCCGTGCATATTGCACTGATGAAAGGTGGCCAAGCGTAACCGGGAGTTGCTCAAATTTATCCGATCCATCTGGCATTCGATAAAGGAACACTCTTCCAAATCGGCGCCAGTAAGATCGCTGGTAGTAAAGTCGACTTTGTAGAAAATACCTTTACACAACTTGGCACCGGTCAATGACATGCCGGCCAGACTTATCTCATACAAAGGCTCGCCGGCTGCTACATGGCTTTCAATTTCCGAAAGGTTCATAAGCTAACCACTGCCAACCTGGCGCGCTTCTCCAACTTATGCGTTGGATGTCTGCGTGATTTGGCCATGAAGGCATCATCAAATCTCGTCGCAGAATCGGTTTCGATACGCATAAGGTCAGAAGCAAACAAGTTCGCATCGCTAAAGTCAGCCCCTTCCAGATGCGCATACTGTGCAATCACTTGCATCAGATTGGCCCCGACAAAGCATGCTTTTTGACAGTGCGCTTTCATCAATAGGGCATCCTTGAGGCTGGCTCGATAAAAGTTGCCGTTAGGACACTGTATTTCTGAGAGATCGCTACCATCGAGGCATGCCGCTGTGAAATCTGCATTGTCCAACGGCATCGCGCGGAAGCTTGCATTCGATACTATGGCGTCCTTGAAGGACGTCCGACGCAAAGAAGAACCATGCACGAAACGGATATTCGATGCCTGGCAGCTGTCAAAAATGCTGTCATCGAGCATGCAGGTCACGAAGGCTGTTGCCTTCAGTGCTGCGCCGGAGAAATCGCATGATTGTAGATCGGTTTCAATGAATGACGCGCCGGAAAGTTTTGTTCGTGCGAAATTCACGTGTGGCAATTGGCACTTTATGAAGTTGGCTTCCGTGAGATTCGCTTCACACCAAACGGATTTTCCGGCGGTCACCTCGATGAGCGTAGCGCCAGGTAAGCGGCTACGGTCGAACCTCGCTCCTTCGAGCGCCGTGTAATGCAACGTCGCGTCTGCAAAGTCACAGTCCACGCACGACGCTCCGACAAGCCGGGCTCGACCTAGGTTGGCGCCGGCGAAACTGGCATTGTCGAGCTTCGCGTCATCTAGTACCGCATGTGCAAGCGAGGCATTTCGGAAATTTGCACCGACGAGAATGGCGCCTGTGAAGTTGGCACCTTGAAGCTCCGCCTCCGTGAAGTCCACACCGGATAAATCTAGACCCGAAAAGTCTGCTGACTTAAGAGCGCATCGCGCAAAACCCTCAGTCCTTGCCTTGATGTGCAACGCCCGCTCTCGCCAGTGAGCCTTGGTCGCTGCGTCAAGTGGTTCGGGGGGATCCTGGAAGTGCGCTGCCGCACGCAGCATTGGTGCGAGCGCCTCGTCCGCTTGCATTGCCAGCGCTTTGAGCTTGGGATCGGTAACAGGCAGGAATTCGCTCGACATGGGTATGCGAGCGGACATTTCATCGAATTCCTTGACCATCTGGTTCAGTGACACAGAGTCTTGGGAAGGCTTTTTCGGTTTGAACAGCGCCTCGATCTGTTCCTTATCTTGTCCGACGGAGGCCAGCTCTTCTCGTATGCTCCGATCTATGTCCGCGATTTTTCCATCGAGTTTTTTCTTGAGCACCGGCATTGGGGGTATTTGCTGTTCTATCTCGCGCGCCAGCTTTAGCATCTCTTTAGGATCATCGGGGAATTGCCTTGGCAACTCTGGAATTCCCAACTCGCGCGTGAGCGCTGCAAGTTGTTCCTGGCTCTTTATTGCCTCTTCCGGATCAGGTGCCCACTGTTCCGGAGCAAGTGCTTGGCTCAGTTGCGCTGCCAGTTCTCGCTGTGCTTCTTCCAGCTTTCGATGCACGTTCTCCATCGACGCGCCGCTTGTGCCCAAGGCTCGTTCATAGTGCTTGAGCGATTCATCGGGTGTCGCGATACCTTCCGGCAAAAGCTCTTCGTCGTCCAACATCTTGAGTACGCCCTTGTCGTCATCCAGACGATCAATCACCGCCTGGATGTAGTGTGCTGGCGACTTCGGCTGGCGTATCCATTCGGCGGCCGCCAGCAGCAGATTCACATCGTCCGCGAATGCGTCTTCGACCGGCACGAGCGCGTGCCAAATCAGCACCATGCGCAACTGGTTAGGAAAGAACCAGAGTGTCGTAAGCGTTGGCTCCGCGAGATGTAGCTCGTTGGCAGACATATTTTTCATGCGCACGGCAACGACGGGTTTGATGCCGGGAAGCGTAGCGTGGATGTGCGGATGGTCGGGGTGCCAGTGCACTAGCTCGATGGTTTCGTTGCCATTGAAAGCTTGCTGCTGCCATTGATCCTCAGACGCAAGACAAAGAAAACGCCGGTTGAAATCCTCGGGTATGCCGGGATAATCGTGTTTTAACCATGCATTGTCGTATGTGCCATCGAAACGCTTACGTTGTGGCCACATTGGCGGAACGGGCGCGAAACTCGCGGGCAGTATCGTCGTCTTGGGCGATAGACTTGGCGAACGTGGGTATTCGACGGATGGTAGAGGCTGTAATTGCCTCTGCGGTGTCTCTATCATCGTCATACCGGTGCCGATCGGGTTGGTATCGAACTTTTGCCCACCGTAGGCATGTGCCCAATCGATCGGCTGTGTAAGGAAGGGCTGCGGCTCGCTGGAATGACGCGAGGTCCAATGGCGTGGACCGTAAACGTTCAAGACCTTGGTCAAGTTGCCCACGCGTGCCCCGACTTGGAGTTCCGTCACCGGCTGTCCCTGCGGTGCGCAGGCGTTGCCCACCACAAGAAACTCTCCGCCCGGTTTGGGAAACGCCGCATCGAGCGGAGTTTCTGGATTCAGCAGAGGTGGAACAAACTGCCAGAGCTCTTGTTCGGGCAGTAGGGCGATTTCAGACTGAAGCGGCATGAAAGCCATCACCGAAATTCCAAGATAGGTTTTACGCTGTTGCTCGAAACAGCGATGCAGCACGGATAGATGTTGTGGTTTGAGTATGCGCATAACGTTCCTGTCCTTACCTCGCCCATGCCTCGTCAAATACGATCTGCTGGGGATCGTCTGCAGCGACTCTAATGCGTATCGTGGCGCCTGGTTGGATTGCAACTAAATTAACAATGGGAACTACTTCCTCGTGTTTTAAAACGTATGCGTCACCCTCAGCCGGCTGCACCTGCAGTTCCATCTCCACCTGAGGGTTGTTACCGATCCATGTACCCGTTTGTTTAACCGACACCACTTTCGCAATAGCTGGTAATCCTTCACGTCTAAGTTTTCCTTCGCGCCGTTGATCGAGTATGACACTCACGGTCAGCCATCCAACAATAAGGACAACGATCGACCAAATTAGCCAAATCGGCATGTAGTGACTCCTCTAACCGTGCGATTCAAATTTTGCTTTAACAAAAATGATTCCATTGTTGGCTAGATTAACTCCGCCTTTTGTTAGTTTAACCGCGTGTGAGAGCAGCATGACTTTTGAGGCGTATTTTTCAAACGTTTTGTTTGCAATTTCACAAGCGACTTTTTCAGCTTTGAACGCCACGTTGCTAAGGTGCACTCCTCGGAGTTCGATGTTAACGCCTCTGACCTCAGCATTCATGTCCCTGCGTTCGTAGTTTTCGCGTGTGTGCTTCACGCTTCTGCCGATAGTTTTCAAATCGAGAGGTGTATTAACCCAATCTTGTTTCGTATGAACTGTGTGACCGTCGGGTGCATTGATAAGCACTTTCTTGCCAGCGTCCAATCTAATATTGTTAGCTGGCGCATCGAGAACCACATCCGCATCAGAGTGCAGCTTAAGCTCGCCGGATGATTTTATCGTGGCCAATCCAGCCTTTATGTCTTGAGTAAAATCTCCGTCAAGGATTGTATGTTTTTCTCCCTGGTTGATATCAACTTTTAATCCGTTCTTGTATTCGTAAACAGCTTCTGGACCTTTTACGGTTACGTTGAAACCTGCTTTGGAGTTAGGAACCGTAGGGTCAGCTGCTCCGGCTGACAGGGAGTAAATCCCGCCTCCAGCGGACACCGAGTAACCGATGGCAGCGGTTTCCGAGATGGTTCTGTCACTTTGAAGAGTTATATTGTCTTTGGCCTCCGCCTTGACAACGGACTCGGTCTCCATCGTGATCGAATTCCCAAGCACGACCGTCGAATTATGCCGCGGCGAGTGTAACCGCAGTCGCTGATCCCCGGGCGTTCCCTGCATCACAATCTCGTTGCCGCCGTGATCCCGGATCACGCTATGCGCTTTTCCTGCCGGCAAATCCATCGGCGGCCGATTCTCCGCGTTATAAACCCGGCCGGTAATCAACGGCCGATCCGGATCGCCTTCCAAAAATTCCACGATTACTTCTTGGCCCACGTGCGGAATGAACATTCCGCCCCAGCCTTTGCCACCCCAATTCTGTGACACGCGTATCCAGCACGAGCTGTTCTCGTCGTTCTTGCCATACCGGTCCCAATGGAACTGCGCTTTCACGCGGCCGTGCTTGTCGGTATAGATTTCTTCGGGTCCGACAACGATCGCGGTTTGCGGGCCCAGCACCGCCGGTTTGGGCGTGGTTTGTTGAGTGCGAAATGGTTGCTTACTTTGCAGGCCGGTGATGTGCGCGACAAAGCTCGCGCCGCCGGAGGTATCGGTTTCGTAGGGCTGCCCGTGCAATTCGTACGCGGCTTTGACCACGAGATATTCGCGATTCTGATCGTTGCGTGGATGATCGCTGAGCGTGAACAGTCGGCCGACGGCGATGCCGCGGGCGTTACTGTCTGCGTTCACTAGCTCGTGACGTGCGTGCAGCTCTTCCATGCGGATGCGCGCATATTTTTCGCCGTCCTCGCGGTTGGTATACGAACCGGGATAATCGAATATCTCGTAGTCCGCCAATCCGTGATCGCGTTGTTGCGATGTCAGCGCCGACAAGTTGGCGCTGGGTTTCTCGAAATCGAAATCGTGCAGCACATATTTGCCCGGGCGAATCTCGCGTTCGCAGGACCACGTGCTGATGTGCTCGCGTTCGGGACGTGTGGACTGCCCCTTAGGCATGAACGGAATCTTCTCGTAGTGCGGGAGCGGGGCATGCGCCGCATAGCTGTCGGCGAGCACCGCGGTGTCGCCGTTCTCATCGTGGTTGAAGTAGTAGTAGATGCCTTCTTCTTCCATCAGCCGGCTAATAAACTCGAAGTCCGACTCGCGATACTGCACGCAGTACTCGCGTGTGCGATACGACTCGGTCAGATCGAGCTTGTACTTAGCGATCGAGTGTTCCTCGAACACTTCTTTAATAATTTCCGGCGCCGTCTTGTTCTGATAAATCCGACAATCCTTAGTCCGCGTCAGAAACCACATCCAGGGCTTCAGGATCGCATGGTATTTGTAGTACCTGCCTTCCATGCCAACCAGACCGAAGCGGATGACGTACGCCGAGAAGTAGCGGTTACCGCCTTCCGGCAGCTCCATTTTTACGGTGACACTCTTGCCGAGGATGTCGTCCGGATTGATCTCGCCCGATTCGCTGAGCGCGTCAAGCTGGTAGTCGGCGAGCCGGCCCAATTCCTCGGTCGCGGTCATGTGGTGAAACATCAGGACGTTCGCGCCGAGCGGCGTAGTCAGCTCGAAGGTCCGTATTTTTAGGTCGATGGTGCCCATGGCGTAGCGTCCTTTGTCGTTTTGCAGATCTAATCGGCGAAGAGGGGGTCGCCTTAGAACATGGCCGCATACTTCCATGGCCTAGATGCGCACAAAACGACACTGGGTGACATCACGTGACATCAACCGACATAGTGTCGGTGAACCGGGACGGGTTTGGCAGTAAAGGGGAGAAGTTGCTAACGCGGAATCAAATTTCCATCTTCCCTCTCCCCTTGCGGGAGAGGGGCAGGGGGAGAGGGGTGCCATACATTCCATATTCCTCTCGCTTGCCCGCAAGTACAGAGGAAAACAACAACTTCACTCAAACTGATACTCAAACTCCCCCTCATGCACACCAATATGCACCCGCGCCACCGGTTTCGCTTCCAACATCCGCCGCAAAAACTCTTCGCTGATATGCGGCAACACGCTGTTGGTGAGGATGGTGTCGATCATACGCCCGCCGCTCTCCAGCTCGGTGCAACGACTGACGATCGCTTGCACGACTTGCTCGTCGAACTCGAACGGCACCTTATGGTTCTCCTGCACGCGCCGGCCGACGCGTCCGAGTTGCAGCCGGACGATGTCGGCGAGCATCTCGTCGGACAGCGGGAAGTAGGGGATGATCGACAGCCGACCGAGCAGCGCCGGCGGGAATACTTCCAATAGCGGCCCGCGCAGCATTTTGGTGAGTGCTTCCGGATAGAGCGCTTGCTGCGGATCGCGGCATTTGCTCATGATCAAATCCGAGCCGATGTTCGTGGTCAGCAAGATAATCGTGTTCTTGAAGTTGATGTGGCGGCCTTCGCCGTCTTCCATCCAACCTTTGTCGAACACTTGAAAGAACAGCTCGTGCACGTCCGGATGTGCCTTCTCGATTTCGTCCAGCAACACCACGCTATAGGGCCGGCGCCGTACTGCTTCAGTGAGCACGCCGCCTTTGCCGTAGCCGACATAGCCGGGCGGTGCGCCCTTCAACGTCGACACGGTGTGCGCTTCTTGGTACTCGCTCATGTTGATGGTGATGAGATTATGCTCACCGCCATACAACGACTCGGCCAGCGCCAGCGCGGTTTCGGTTTTGCCGATGCCGGAGGTGCCGCAGAGCATGAATACGCCGACCGGCTTTTCCGGATTGTCGAGCCGGGCGCGCGCGGTGCGGATGCGTTTGGCGATCATCTCCAGGCCGTGACGTTGGCCGATCACGCGTTGGTTCAAGGTATCGGCGAGCTTGAGCACCGCTGCCACTTCGTTCTTTACCATGCGGCCGACGGGAATGCCGGTCCAGTCAGCCACTACCGCCGATACCGCCTGTGCATCGACCGTGGGCATGATCAGCGGGGCATCGCCTTGGAGCGCGTGCAGTTCGATTTGCAAATTGTGCAATTCGCCAAGCAACCATTGCCGCTCTTCGCCAGATAGGTTTGCTTCTGCTACCGGTGCCGCCGCCGTCTCCGTTTCGTCGATGATTTGACCGCCAGCACGCAATTTTTTGCGCAACTCCAAAATTTGAGTGACCAGTTTTTTCTCCTCGTTCCACCGTACCTCCAAGCCGCCGAGTCGCTCGCGTTCGGCGCGCAGTCCCTGCTCGACATCGCTCCACCGTGTACCGATATCGATGCCGATCGTTTGCTCGCGACCGATGATGTCGCGTTCCACTTCCAGCGTTTCGATGCGCCGCCGACAGTCCTCGACGTCCGGCGGCACCGCGTGCTGACTGATGGCGACGCGCGCGCAAGCGGTGTCGAGCAGACTGACCGCTTTATCCGGCAGTTGCCGCGCCGGGATATATCGGTGCGACAGCTTCACCGCGGCTTCGAGCGCTTCATCGAGCAGCTGAATGCGGTGATGTTTTTCCAGCGTCGACGCGACACCGCGCACCATGAGCAGCGCTTTGTCTTCCGACGGTTCATGCACCTGTACGACCTGAAAGCGCCGCGTCAACGCCGGATCTTTCTCGAAGTGTTCTTTGTATTCCGCCCACGTGGTAGCAGCGATAGTGCGAAGCGTGCCGCGGGCGAGGGCGGGCTTTAAAAGATTCGCCGCGTCGCCGGTACCGGCGGCGCCACCGGCGCCGATCAGCGTATGCGCCTCGTCGATAAACAGAATGATCGGCTTCGGCGATGCCTGCACTTCGTCGATCACTTGTCGCAGGCGATTCTCGAACTCGCCTTTCATGCTGGCGCCCGCTTGTAACAAGCCGATGTCGAGCGTGAGCAACGACACATCCTTCAGTGACGGCGGTACATCGCCTTTGGCGATACGCAGCGCGAAGCCTTCGACGACCGCAGTTTTGCCGACACCGGCTTCGCCGGTCAGGATCGGATTGTTCTGGCGCCGGCGCATCAGGATGTCGACGATCTGGCGAATCTCCTGATCGCGGCCGGTGATCGGATCGATCTCGCCGCGACCGGCACGCTCGGTCAAATTAACGGCGAATTTTTTTAGCGCCTGTTGCTTGCCCGAGGTCGCCGCTATCGATTCGTTACCGGTGCTATGGGCGGCCGCGCCGGCACGCAGCAGTTCTTCCGGCGACTCGCTGACAATACGTACAAAGTCGTCGCTCAGCACATCCGGTTTGATACGTTCGAACTGGCGCGAAATATGGAACAAGCCATTACGCAGCGACGGTGTCTTGAGCGCGCCGACCATGAGATGGCCGGTGCGCACGTGCGGGTCGCCGAACATGAGCGTGCTGTAGACCCAGCCGCGTTCGACGGCGTCTTCGATATGTGACGACAAATCGGCGATCGAGGTCGCGCCGCGCGGCAGCCGGTCGAGCGCGACGGTCATGTCGTTGGTCAGGCGCGACGAGTCGACGTCGAAGTGCTGGAGAATGCGGTGCAGATCGGAGTCCTGTTGGTTCAGGATTTGTTGCAGCCAGTGTTCCATCTCGACATACGGATTGCCGCGCATCTTGCATAGCAAGGTCGCGCCCTCGATCGCTTTATACGCCAGGCTATTCAGTTTGCCGAACAGAGTGACCCGATTGATCTCGCCCATTTTTTATTCCTCTTAGCTGGCGCGTGCCATTGGCTGATCGATACGACCGGCGCGCCTTAGGTTCGATGATTGTTGTGATGGCGCCGCCCGTTTCCTGGATGCGGTGACACGCGCGATGCGCTCCGGGTTCAAGATCAAGTCGGTGGCACCGGCGGCTTTATTGCGGATGCCGAGCCAGTTGGTCCAGCCGAGTTGTCCGTACCCACCGAGCGTGGTTTTGGGCACGAGGCCGGCGGCGAGCACGAGCCGGATATCCCAGTCGAATTCGAAGCACAGATATTGCCGGACCCAAGCGATCAAGCGGTCCAGCGCGGCACCGCCCGGCAGAAAACTTTCGTATTGCTCGAGCGACAGCGGGCCGAGCCAGAGACGAAATTTGCTTTGCCGGCTCCACACTTTCGCGCCCAAATTCGTGTCGACGCCGAGCTGCGTGCCGTCGTTGCCGCGTCCGCTGCCGAGATAGCTGCGATCCCGCGGTGGAATCTTTAGCCATTGGCCGACGAACGATTCGACGCGCACGGGAATGTGGAAGTAGTCGGTCAGCATTGCCGCTAAACCTTCCGGATTGCGCGCTGCCGCCGCCAAGCGACCGGCGAAAAATTTTTTCGCCGCGTCCGCCACCTCGTCACGCTGGCGCAGCGCCGTGCTACCGAGCCCGAGCAACGCGCCGACATACACCGAGAATCGGTCGTCACGCGGACGATCCAGATTGACTGTCGGCTGCGCCTGCGCCCAGGCGCGGTAAAACATTTGCAAGAAGCGGTGATGGAAAACGTCGAGCCAGCGCGCGAAGGTTTCGTCGCCGGCATGCAGCTTGCGCTGATAGGTGTACTCCGTCAGATGCAGCGGTAGCGGTCCATTGGCGCCGAGCAGGCCGAAGAAGTGCACCTGCATGCGCGCCGGCCGGTACGACGTCGGCAGATCGAACGCCGCCAGCGTCGCCGGCGCGAAGTTCATCGACGGTTGCTGCGCCAGCCGAATCGGTTCGTCGGCCGGACGTAGCGCCGTGCCTAGCCGCGGTTTGTCGGCGTACAGACATTCGATCTGGCGTAACGCATGGAAGAAGTCGTGCGCATATGGCTCACGCGCGAGTGCGTGGAAATAGCTTGTCCTATCTCCGGTCAAATGAAATGCTCGCGTAGCCAGCATCGACTCGCTCCCTTCTCCCTCCGGGAGAAGGGATGGGGATGAGGGAGCAAGGACATTGTCGATCCTTGCCGGGAGAGGGGCGGCAGTGAGGGACGGGGTTGCCGTACCGTCACGCTGTTTTCCCTCACCCCGTCCCTCTCCCGGGGGGAGAGGGGGAGTTGGATCGCTGCTGCGACTCATAAGATCGGTCGCTCCCCGCATAGCGGCCTCCAGCGCATGATT
Organism: Gammaproteobacteria bacterium; assembly: GCA_016199745.1. NCBI lineage: Bacteria > Pseudomonadati > Pseudomonadota > Gammaproteobacteria > Gammaproteobacteria bacterium. Next base: position 85,922 of record JACQFZ010000017.1, on the reverse strand, counting down.
TCGCCGCGGTTCAGCGAGCGCAGCACGGTTTCGGTAAACGAATTGATCGACACGTAGCGCGCGAAAAATTTCTCCATGACCGAGCCGAAGAGAAACGCGCTGCTCCCTTGAAACGCGATCTCGTCGACTTGCAGGGTGATTTCCAAACCGCGCCCGAACGCGATCGGGCCGGCCATCGGCAAGCGGCGCGTCAACGGTTGCGCCTGAATACTGCGCACGCCTTCGATTTGCTTCTTCAACGCCGCGTCGCCGGTAGCGGCATACAACTCCAACATTTGCCGCAACGCAGCGGCGCCTTCGTGGGCGTTGCTGTTGATCAGCGACAGGTAATTGAGCGACAGATGACTGATGCACTGCCAGGCGACCGCGCCGTCGGCCAGCGGCGAGTACGGCCGCGACGGACCTTTGATGCAACGAACCGATTCGAGCGGCGCGGCGATGTCGAGCGTGAAGTCGGTTTTGCCGAGGCCAAGCGGCATCTGTAACGGCAGATCGCGATTGGTACACAACGTCGTGATCGCGAGTTGCCGCAAGTTATTACTGTACGGCGCTTCGGCCGGATCGACGATAGAAAGAAATACCTCGCTGCCGACGTAACTCGAACGGTTACCGTTGCGCTTTTGCGCTTCCGATAACAGTCGCGGTTCGCGCTGTAGCGTGAAGTAAGCCTGATGCGACGGCGATTCGGCGTGGTGGGCGGCGTATAACGGATGAAACGATTGTTCGCTATCGCTGCCGACACCATAGCCGTTGACGCCGGTAACGTCGTACACCTCGAAATCGATCGGCCGCGTCCGATCGGCGACGACGTGATACTCGTGATGGTTAGTCGTCAGATGAATGCGGTCGGCGCGTTTACTGAATAAGTTGATGGCCGGCGTGCAGAACAGCGAAAAGTTATCGATACCGACCAGGCTTTCCAGCGCCGCTTCGCCGCGGCTGAACAGCAGCACGATTTCGATTTCATCGCCGGCATGTTTGGCCAGCGCGTGCGCGAGCCCGTCGACGTCGATCGACAGGAATCGTTGCGGGAACGCGAAGTATTCCTGCAGTAGCCGGTAACCTTGAAAGCCACGCAGGCACACCGGCAGGAGTGCCTCGTTGTCGCGGAAACCGACGGGTTTCACATGCTGAGCCGGCAGAAATTTGTGCCAGGCCCACGGATGCCGCGCCGGCGCGACCACGACGCCGAGCATGCTGCCGAGGCAAAGCTCGTGCAGTTTGTAGGCGACGTCGTCATTGCCGGAAAAATGCAGACGCAAACTGTCGAGACGGAGTTGGTTGAATTTCAAACCGGCGGTCGTCTTCAGTCTCAGGCGTACACCGCCCTTGATGGTCTTGGCGGTGGACAGCGTGCTAAGCGGCAGGTCCGGTGCATACGAAAAATAGTCGGCGCTGGTCAGTTCCAACGGCCAGAGGGTTACGTCCTGCGCCGTGCGAAATTCGCAACCGGTGGTATCGCCCTTGCCCAGCTGACCGCGCAGGCTAGTGCCGCGCGGAATGGTGACGCCTTGCGCCAGATTGGTTTCGGTTAGCTGCGGGCGAAATTGCGCCATCAGCATCGACGGCGTCGGCGCCAGATAATTCGGGTAAACGATCTCGAGCAGGCGGCGGGTGAAACGCGGGAATTCCGCATCGAGCTTGAGTTGCACGCGCGCCGCGAGGAAGCCGACACCTTCCAGCAGACGCTCGACATAAGGATCGGTAACCTCGATCCCATCCATGCCGAGACGCGCCGCGATCTTGGGAAATTGTTGCGCGAACTCGGCGCCCATCTCGCGCAGGTGCGACAGTTCTTGGTTGTAGTAGCGCAGCAGTCTTGGGTCCATTGGCTATAGCCCCGACCGCGTTAGATCGCGAATTTCCACTTCGCCCGTTTCCAAGTCGACTTCGGTGCGCAACAACAACTCGAGCGGCACCGGCTGTGCCCACAGGTTGCCGCGGATCTGCACGCTGACAACGTTATGGTGATTGAGTTGATCCTCAATGATCAGCGATTCGACTTGCAGCGACGCCGGCATGATGCGCGGCTCGAAGTCGAGAATCGCTTGCTTAATCGAGCGTTCGAGATCGATCACATCGAGTGTCGAGGCGGTTTCGCCGGTGAAAGCCGGCAGACCGAAATTGACGGTCGAGCTTTCTGCGAGACGTAAACCGGCAAATTCATCGCGCTGACCGAGGCGCGTCGTGTTGAACAGCCACGCGAGATCGCGTAGCACCGCCTGCCGCATCTTGGTTTTGTTGATGACGCGTTCTTCTCGCGGTTCGAGCTTGTTGTCCGGATCGTCGTCGGTCAGACGATCCAACAGTGCCGGCTGTAGTCGTTCTTGCGGAGTCAGTTCAGCCATGGTCAGACTTCTTGGTCTATATAAGGAAACTCCCTCCCCCTCAGGGGGAGGGGTGGGGTGGGGGTGGGTGTGTGGCTATGCGTCGAAACCCCCCCCCACCCTGTCCCTCCCCCTGAAGGGGAGGGGACCCATCGGCGGAAAGCAGTGAAGTTGAATGTCACGAGCGCGCTCTGCACACCTGGCTCACTCCCGCTTCCACCTACGCCGACGACACCTCGGCATCAAATTGCATACTGCCGCGGCCCAAACCGTCCGCACCTTGCGGTACGTACTCCACGTTGATGTGTTGAAACGCCAGGCTCAAGCGCTCCGCCAGTTGACCGGTGTTGACGAAATCGGTGGTGTCCACATCGAGTGCCGTGATCCGGCCTTTCTCGATCGTGACCTTAAGATACTCATGCGGCGTTGAGCCCGCTTTACGCACCGTGAGCACCGCCTTTTTGATCAAGTCGTTGCTGCGCATTGCCGCCATCAGCGCGGTCGACGCGCTGTCGACATTTTTGCGGATGACGACTTCGTGCAGCGTCGCTTTGGTGCTGTCGCCGGCGCCGCTCAGCGGTGTATTCGCCTTCATTCCCCACGACCAACCAACGACGTCGATTTCGTCTCGATGGTTCTGGTCTTGTGTCTCGCCCTTGATCGCCCCGTGTCTGGCGGTTTCGATCTTCAGGAACATGTCGCTTTGAAACATGTCGCGTCATCCTGTCGGTTGCTGGGTTAAATCCATCTCGGTCTAAGGTGGAAGTGGGTGAGGGGTGACGTCGATAAATCCATTCGACGTCCCCTCACTCCGATCTCCTCCCTCAGAGCACGAGCTACTACGCCTTGCAGTTTTTCGGAATGTTCCATCCCGCTTCGACCGCGGCATCGCCCGATCCATCCGGCTTCTGCGGCGCATACTCAAGCTTGAACTCGGCGAAGTTGAGCGTGACTTCTTCTGTCAGTCGATCGTCACCTTTCTCGCCACCGGTGGTGATCGACGCGATGAGCGCGTCCGTCATCTTGATCTTCAAATACTCGAGCGCCGTGTCGCCGGCTTTACGCACCGTTAATACCGCTTCCTTGAAATGCGTGCCGCCGCAGCAGGCTTGCACCATCGCTGGCGTTCCCTTATCGATGTACTTGGTGATGACTAAATCCTTCACGCTCACCTTACCGGCGCCGGCACCGGTGCCGAGATGCGCCGAGCCGTTTTGGCTCATGCCCCAGCGCCACGACAGAATGTCGGTCGCGCCGGCGTGTTTGTCGTCGATGGACTCACCCTTTACATCGGCCAGTTTCAAAAACATATCGACTGCCATGATCGTCTCCTTGGTTGTTGGTTTAAAAATTCAGCTCGCCTAACTTGTCGTTCTCATCCGCTCGATCACTGACGGTGTCAGATGGTTTTCAACGATGGCAGCTTCGACACTAGACGTAACGACACCGTCAATCCTTCCAGCTGGTAATGCGGCCGCAGGAAGAACTTCGAGGTGAAGTAGCCCGGATTACCTTCGACTTCTTCCACTTGCACCTCGGCGGCGGCCAACGGCTTACGCGACTTGGTCACATCCGTTGAATGCGCCGGATCGCCGTCGACGTAAGTCATGATCCAATCCTGCAGCATGCGCTGCATGTCGCTGCGTTCTTTGAACGAAGCGATCTTGTCGCGGACGATGCACTTCAGGTAATGCGCGAAGCGGCAGCAGGCGAACATGTACGGCAGCCGTGCCGCCAAGTTGGCGTTGGCTTGGCTGTCGGGATCGTCGCACTCGGTCGGTTTGTGCAGCGATTGCGCGCCGATGAAGGCCGCGAGGTCGGAGTTTTTGCGGTGCAGTAGCGGCATGAAGCCGTTCTTGGCGAGCTCGGCCTCGCGCCGGTCGCTGATCGCGATCTCGGTCGGGCACTTCATATCGACCCCGCCGTCGTCGGTCGGGAACGTGTGCACCGGCAAGTTGTCGATCGCGCCGCCGGACTCGACGCCGCGGATACGCGAGCACCAGCCGTAGAGCTTGAACGAGCGGTTGACGTTGACCGCCATGGCGTAGGCCGAGTTGGCCCAGGCGTACTTACTGTGGTCGGCAGCGCCGGTGTCTTCCTCGAAATCGAACTCCTCGACTGGATTAGTCTTGGCGCCGTAGGGCAGACGCGCGAGGAAGCGCGGCATAGCGAGGCCGATATAACGCGAGTCGTCCGATTCGCGCAGCGAGCGCCACGAGGCGTATTCCGGCGTAGTGAAGATCTTGCTGATGTCGCGCGGGTTGGTCAGCTCCTGCCACGAGTCCATCTGCATCAGCGTCGGGCTGGCGCCGGCAATGAACGGCGAGTGCGCCGCCGCCGAAATCTTCGCTATCTCGCCCAACAGCTCGGTGTCTTGCGGACCATGGTCGAAGTGATAATCGCCGACCAGACAACCGAACGGCTCGCCGCCGAACTGGCCGTACTCCGCTTCATAGACTTTCTTGAACAGCGGGCTCTGATCCCAGTTGGTGCCTTTGAAGCGCTTGAGGGTTTTACCGAGATCCTGCTTCGAGATGTTCATGAAGCGAATCTTCAACATCTCGTCGGTCTCGGTGTTGTTGACCAGATACTGCAAGCCGCGCCAGCCGCCTTCCAACTTTTGGAAGTCGTTGTGATGAATGATCTGATTGATCTGTTGCGACAGCTTCTTGTCGAGCTCGGCGATAATCGACTCGATCGACTCGACGACGTCTTTGCCAATCAGCTTGGTCTGCGACAGCGCCTGTTCCGCAAGCGTACGCACGGCCTGCTCGACGGCACTTTTGGCTTCGTCGGATCGCGGCCGGAATTCTTTTTGCAGCAGCGCGGTAAGCTCGCTGCCATCGAAGCTCAGGTCAGCCGCTGCCGGAATGAGTTCTTGGGTCTGTGACATGGGTCGTCTCCGAATTGGGGTGGCCTATTACTCGGCGCCGTCGTCAATAGGTTTGGGGTTAGCCGCCAGCGATTTCAGCAACGCCGGATCATTGAGCAATTTAGCGATCAATTCCTCGGCGCCGGCTTTGCCGTCCATGAACGTCACCAGGTTGGCCAACTGCTGGCGCGCTTCGAGCAGCTTGTTGAGCGGCTCCACTTTGCGCGCGACCGCTGCCGGCGAGAAGTCGTCCATGCTTTCGAAGGTAATGTCGACCGTCATATTGCCTTCGCCGGTCAGCGTATTCGGTATGGCAAAGGCAGCCCGCGGTTTGATCGCCTTCATGCGATTGTCGAAATTGTCGACGTCGATATCGAGAAACTTGCGATCGGTCACTGCCGCTAATGGCTCTGCCGGCTTACCGGCGAGGTCCGCCAATACGCCCATCACGAACGGCACCTGAACTTTTTTCTCTTTGCCATAAAGCTCGACGTCATATTCGATCTGCACGCGTGGTGCGCGGTTGCGTCCGATGAATTTCTGGCTGCTCTCTGCCACGGCTGTCTCCTCAAAATTTTGTTGGCTATTTGATCGAATCCGGCCTCAACAGAGCTGGGTCGGTGTCCACACTTACCTGTTATTACCGTCACCGGTTAATTTCTGGATTTGCGTCAGGCTGTCCGGCGCCAGGTCCTGAATGATTTCGATAAAGCTCTTCGTCATTAACTGTTGCGCGCGGCGGATAAACAACGGCGCCGGATTACACGGCTCGGTGCGCCGGAAGAATTCGCACACTCGATCGAGCAGCCGCGCCGCGTCTTCGCGGTTAAGAATCTCGCCGTTGATCGAGCGCGCGGTCGGCGCGTCGCTGCCAACGGGCGTCGTGTCGGTCGCCGTGCCGAGTAACGTGTCGCACATTTGCGCCACCGGCCGCAGCGTATCGACCAACGGTTTCAAATCGGGTGAGCCGATCTTTGTCGCCAGCAAGGCCTGCAGTTCCATCGCTGTCTTTAACGCGGCATGCACGGCGTCGGTCGGCACGGCGTTGTTGGCGCCGGCGGTGCGAATGATTCCTTCGATTTCGATTTGGCTCGGCGCGGTGTCGTTTGCCGCAAGTTTGCCGAGCAGTATCAGAATGTCGCGCACCGAAACTTTGCCGTAAGCCGCCGGTTCCACTAGAAACGCGTTGCGCACGTCGAGCAGGAACGTTTCCGCGTCGGCCAACGGCGCCAGCGCGTTCACGCGCATGGTCGGATCGTTGCCGTCGTCGGCCTCGAGCGCCGGATGAACCGTTTCCCAGTAACGCAACAACAACTGTTGAATCAGCGCCAGACCGGCGGCGAGGCCGACGCAGTTTTCGGTGCAGGTGCGAGCGCGTGCATATAACACGGCCACGCGGATATCCTTGGTCCGCTGTAACAGCGTCTGCGCCCGTTGACCGACGTCGCTCCAATCGGGCACCTGCGCCGGTACCACGGTTTCGCCGAGCTGCTGTTCCGGCTTGCTGCGTGCCGCCTGTTCGAGCGCGACGAACTCAGCGTCGTACTCTAGGTTCGGTCCGCAGGGCAGATCGGGCGATATGTCGGCCAGCAGTTTTTCGATGACGACGGACATTGGCTGCGTCGGGTCCTTGTGCCGCTACGTTTCAAGATGGGCGCATCCTGCCACGGCCTTTTGACGCACAAAACGACGTTACGCGACGCGAGCTGACACCAGTGGACACGACGTTAATGCGCCGTGCACTAGACCGGCGGCCAAAAAAACTCATAGAAGTTCGTCAGCGCTTATGTCGCATGACGTCCGATGATGTCGTTTTGTGCGCACGGAGCGCGTGGGAAGATGCCGGCGTCTTGTTAGCGCTCGTTAGTCAACGAGCACGTTTACTTGCATATCGCGGAGAAGGAAATGGCGATCACCATCAGCGTCGTCGAGCATAACGGTCGTGCGCATGCCGAGCCGCTGGTTGCGGAATTCGACGAACTCGGCGGCAGCATCGGTCGCGGCCAGGACAACACGTTGGTGTTGCCCGATCCGGAGCGTCACATCTCGCGTACGCATGCCGTGATCCTGTTTCGTGTCGGTCGTTATGCGATTCGCGACAATAGCAGCAGCACGCCGGTCCACGTCAACGGCTGTGCGCTGGGTCAGGGGAACGAACATGAGATTGGCGACGGCGATCAAATTGTTATTGGCGTCTATCGTCTGCAAGTCGCGGCGGTGGGCGCGGTTAACGGCAAAGACGCGGCATCTATTGTTACCAGCGCGTGTACCGAAGCGCCGGTGTCGACGAAACCTGGCGTAGCTAACGACAATCCACTAGCTAGCTTGATGGACGATCCGTTCGCCGTTTCCGGGGAAGATGACACGTTGTTGTCGGGCTTCAATCCGTTGGCTGTGCCGAATCAGCCGCCGGCGGCGCAACCCGAGTCGGTTTGGTTGCCCAATGATTTCGACGCGGATTTGGGCCCGCCAACCAACAAAAGCCAATGTATCGACGATCTGTTCAGGCTTGGAACGGTCGCAAGCGCCGACCCCTGTGCGCCCGGCAGACCGTTGGCGACGGCTCGCGCCGGAACGACGGTACGCGCCGCGCGTCCGCAGCGAAACGATGCGCCGGAAATACATAGCTCGTTCGTCCCACCGCAGGCGAAGACCGCTCCTGCGCCGGCCAAGTCGAAGCCGGCGGTGACGGTGAATCGCGCGCCGGTGAAACCAGCGCCACCCCCGGCCGCAGCGCCGGCGGCGGTGCCGGCGACCCAGGACGAAGTGCTGCAAGCGTTCTTAAAAGGTGCCGGTGTGCCTCATCTCAAGCTGCCGGGCGGGCTGACACCGCAGACCGCGAACATGCTGGGAGCGCTCTTGCGCGAGGCGACCCAGGGAACGCTTAATCTGTTGTTGTCCAGAGCCTTGGTTAAGCGCGAAGTGCGTGCCGATCGCACCATGATCGCCGCCCGCGAAAATAATCCACTCAAGTTGTCGCCGAACGTAGAAGTGGCGCTGACGCATCTACTGGTACCACAACCTGGGTTCATGCTGCCGTTGCCTGCCATGAGGGACGCCCATAAAGATTTATGCGCGCACCAGTTCGGAGTAGTGGCCGGCATGCGGGCGGCGCTGAGCGGGATGTTGTCGCGCTTTAACCCCAAGCAGTTGGCAGAACGTTTGACGCGAAATAATTTTATCGAGTCGTTATTGCCGAGTAAGCGCAAAATTCGCTTGTGGGATTTGTACGAGCATCTGTACAGCGACGTGTCGCGCGAGGCAGAGGACGATTTTCACACGTTGTTCGGTAAAGAGTTCTTGCGGGCTTACGAGGCGCAGATCGAAAAACTCGAACAGCAGGACAAGAGTGCCGCTAGTCTGAAATAGGAGATTGTTGGTGAACCAAGTCGCGGGTATGGTAAGACATATAATTCGGTTAACGTATAACTCAATGAGTGCACAGGAGGAAAAAATGAAACATTCGCGGTTGGCGATGTTCCTGGTGACGGCGGTGTCACTGATGGGGGTAGCTGAAGCGGCCGGTCCGCTGCTGACGGGGAATGATGTGACCGAGGTCGCGTTGATTAGGGCGCTTACGCCGGGCGAACAGCCGCGCACACGCGGTTTCAGTCGCGATACGACCGACGCGGCAAATCAAGCGGCGAACGCATCGTTGCTTGTTACCTTCGCGACCAACTCGGCGGAGCTCACCGTCGAAGGCGCGGCGGTGCTGGACAAGGTTGGGTTGGCGCTCAAATCCGACCAGTTGGCAAATTACAAATTCAACATCGAAGGCCACGCTGACCCACGCGGCACCGACGAATTTAACCTACAACTTTCCGAGGAGCGGGCCGTCGCCGTCCGGCAATATTTGGTACAGAATTACAAGATCGCCGAGGCACGACTGACGGCGATCGGTAAAGGTGAAAGTGAATTGATGAATGTCGAAAATCCGATCGCGCCCGAGAACCGGCGCGTTACGATCAAGACGATACAGTAAGGTATCTCGCAGTACCCGCCGGCGCGCTTATCGGCGAGTGACTTGCCGATAGTGTGTTCCGTGCGCAAGTGGCTGTTCTCCTGTGGACAACAAGGCGAGTGGGGATGCCGGTCGATCCCCCATCGTTTTATCGGCACACGACGTTTTCTGGCGCCCCTCCTCAAAAGCCCCACCCACGCTAAAAAATCCTGTTTCCGACCCCGAGCTTGCCGTGGCATGCTGATGGTCGTCGGATACCATATATTAAGGTATCAGGCCGGGGCCGCCGATTCGCGAGCGGAACCGGGTAAGCCGATAATAAGCCTCGCGCCGGCAGCGACGCCGGCAGAATTTATAAAAACATAAGATCAGGGCAGGACCATGAGCGACATCCAATCCCCGAGCGCTGTGCGTCGAGCGGTCGCGTCGGTTTGCGCCGGCCTATCGATGGTGTGGCTCGCTGCCTGCGGCGGTGGTTCCGGTTCATCGAACGATCCAGCGCCGAGCGATCCAACCGCGCACATTCCCATCAATACGGCAGCCGGCTGGTCCGATTCTCCTTTCATTTCGCGCGATGGAAAGCGGCTCTATTTCATGTACTCGCGCTACGATTTTTCCGTCTGGTTAAAAAGCGGCGGCATCACGTTGCCGCCGGCCACCGGACCGGAGCGGTCGGGCTTACATAAGAACGGCAACAATCCGTGGGATGAATCCGACATCTACGTCGCAACGAAAAATCCCGACGGTACCTGGGGCGAAGCAGTCAACCTCGGACTCAATGGCGCTTATGCCGATTCAAGCGGCATGGAGATCAACGATGGCAATACGTTCATTTGGCTTCAGGGAAACGGCACCCACAACGATCTGCTCATCGCTAATCGAAACTCGGACGGTGGCTGGAGTTCCGCCGCTAGTTTAGATCCCGGCATCAACGACCCTACGCCCGGCGTGCGCCAGGACAATCCCCATCTTTCGGCCGATGGGCACGGGCTTTGGTTCTTGTCGAATCGTGCCGGCGGCTTCGGCGGAACCGATATTTGGTTTTCTTTCTACACTAACGGCAGCTGGTCGGCGCCGGTCAACGCGGGTGCGCCGTTTAATACCGCCGGCGACGACGATCAAATGTGGGTTAGCCCGGTCGGTCCGGACATCTACTGGAACAGCCCGTCCGGCCTCATGCATTGCCTCTCGAACGGCTCGACCTGTACGGCGTCGCCGACCGTTATCTCGATTGCCGGCTGCGGTTATGCCGCCGAGGCCTCTTTCACCGACGACGGCCAATATATGTATTTCGCCTGCGGCGACCTGACAACGTATAAGATCAAGATTATGTATTCGGTGAAACAAGCGAACGGATCTTGGGGACCTGCCATCCCGGTAGATTAATTCCTTTTAAAGCGCATCCATGAAGCCTCGCATCCTAGTCGTCGAAGACGAACCCAGCATCGCCGATATCATTCGCTACGCGCTGGCGACCGATGGTTTCGAACCGGTGTTATGCCGCACCGGCACCGAGGCGTTGACGAAGCTTGCCGAGCAGGCGGTGGCATTAATTGTCTTGGACGTTGGTTTGCCGGACACCAACGGTTTCGACTTGTTCAAACGCATCCAAGCGCATACCGACACGCCGGTCATGTTCCTGACAGCACGTGATGACGAGATCGATCGTGTCGTCGGCCTCGAGCTCGGTGCCGACGACTACGTGGCCAAGCCATTCTCGCCGCGCGAACTCATGGCGCGCGTGCGCACGATCCTACGGCGCGTGCAGAAGGGTGCACCGGCGCCGGCAAGCGTGGCACCGGCGATTGCCATCGATGACGTGCGCCGACGCATTCACTACTACGGTTGCGTGCTCGAACTATCGCGCTACGAATACGGCTTGTTGAAAGCGCTGGCCGGCGCTCCCGGTCGCGTCTTCACCCGCGACGAGTTGCTCGAACGGGTATGGACCGAGCCCGGCGAAAGCTTCGATCGTACCGTCGACACCCATATCAAAACATTACGCGCGAAGTTACATGCGATCGCGCCACAGCTCGAACCGATCCGCACGCACCGTGGTGTCGGTTACGCCTTCGCCGACGATCTACCCGACGAGCTAACCCGCGGTTCATAATTTAATTCCCTCCCCTGCGATAGCGGGGGAGGGCTAGTATCCTGAGTCATTAATTCGTTGAATAAACGTATCGCTAGCCACTCCCCTCTCCCTTGTTCCCTCTCCCGCAAGGGGAGAGGGAGACACGACATCAAGCGTCCGGGAATTCTTTAATAAATTAATGACTCCGGACACTAGGGAGGGGGCGTTTATGAGTTAGCTCGGACCCATCCGAACGCTACCGTTTCTTCAATAAATCCATATAACGCCACAAATACCACGCCCCAACCGAGCGATACGGCCGCCAACTCTCTGTGAGGCGCACGAAATCGGCCTTAGTCGGTTTACGGCGAAGTTTGTGAACCACCCGCAAACCGTTCTGCACGCCAAAGTCATCCACTGGCAACACATCGAGCCGACCCAGCGTAAAGATCAACAGCATCTCTACGGTCCAGCGACCGACGCCGTAAATCGGCAGCAGTCGTTGAACCAGTGCCTCGTCATCGAGCCGTTGCGCCTGCGCGCGCGTGGGGATGACGCCGTCGTTTGCCTTAGCGGCGATGTCGTGAATCGCCTTCACTTTATTGCCCGAGAAACCGACTGCCCGTAACCGCGCCACCGAGGTTGCCAGCACCGCGCTCGGCTCGGGGAAGCGTGTGTCGGGATAGAGCGCGACGAAGCGATCGAGAATCGTTTGCGCGGCGCGTCCGGTCAGTTGTTGATACGCAATCGCCCGTGTCAGCGCTTCGTACGGCGATCCCCGCGATAGGCGCAGCGTGCACCGGCCAACGTCGGTGATGACGTGCACCAGCGCGCGATCGACGCGGCGCAAATGTTTTTCGGCGGCGGTAATTTTTTCGATAAAACTCGGCATGTGGGCTGTTGTTATCGCGGCGATGAATCGATAGTTGCGCCCGCATGATATCGGCTCTCGCCACCGCCGAGAACCACGACTTCACCGTCGCTTCACACAACCGCACCCAGGCTTCAAACCGCGCCCGCAGAAGCACCGCATGCTGGCGCCCGTGCATCATGTCTATGCTGGGAGAAAAACTATGCTGTTGTGCTACCGCCGTCGTATCGTGTTGTTGGCGCTCGCTGTCGTATTTCAATTGTTACCGTTCCAGCTCGCCCGCGCGCAGACCGACGCCGCGCCGGATCAAGTCGAGAGTCCATACTTTTTCGTCAATAGCGACGACCCGACCCTCGACCGCCTGCCGCTCAAGGACACACAGGTCGATGTCCGCATCATCGGTGTCATCGCCGATGTCATCGTCACCCAGCACTACAAGAACGAAGGCGCACGCCCGATCGAGGCGCGTTACATCTTTCCCGGATCGACCCGTGCTGCAGTCTACGGCATGACCGTGCGCTTGGCCGATCGCCTACTTACCGCAAAAATCCGCGAGAAGCAGCAAGCACGCGTCGATTACGAAGCGGCCAAGAGCGCCGGCAAGACCGCGGCGCTGCTCGAACAACAGCGCGAGAATGTGTTCCAGATGAATGTCGCCAATATTCTTCCGGGTGACGACGTGAAAGTAGAGTTGCGCTACACCGAGTTGATGGTGCCGACCGATGGCCGTTATCAGTTCGTGTTCCCCACCGTTGTCGGCCCGCGCTACAACGGCTCGCCGGCGACCGCCAGCGGCACCACCGAGCAATGGATCTCGACGCCGTACCTGCAGCAGGGCGAGTTAGCGAACCCGCGTTTCGATCTGCACGTGCAATTGGCGACGCCGATCCCGCTGCAAGCGTTAACGTCGCCGTCGCATAAAATCGACACGCAGCGCATCTCCGACAACGAAACGCGGGTCGCGCTCGCCGATACCGGCAACAACGAAAACAACCGCGACTTCGTGCTCGATTATCGCCTGACCGGCGACCGCATTCAGTCGGGCATCTTGTTGTCGCGCGGCGATAAAGCGAGCGGCGGCGAAAATTTCTTTCTAGCGATGGTCGAACCGCCGCGGGCGGTGGCGGCGGCCGCCATCGTGCCGCGCGAATATATTTTCGTCGTCGACATTTCCGGCTCGATGCACGGCTTCCCGCTCGACACCGCCAAGACACTGCTCAAGGACTTAGTCGGCGGCCTGCGTGCCAGCGACAGTTTCAACGTCATGTTGTTCGCTGGCAGCAACCGCATGCTCGCCCCGCAATCGGTGCCGGCGACGCGCGCCAATATCGACAAGGCGTTACGCGTGTTGTCCGAGCAAAGCGGTAGCGGCGGTACCGAGCTGGTGCCGGCGTTGCGCACGGCGTTGGCGTTGCCGCGCGATCCGGATCGTGCGCGTAGTTTCGTCGTCATTACCGACGGCTACGTCACGGTCGAGCGCGAGACGTTCGAATTGATCCAGCGCAATCTTGCCAATGCCAATTTATTCGCGTTCGGTATCGGCTCATCGGTCAATCGCCAGCTGATCGAAGGCATGGCCCGTGCCGGCCAAGGTGAGCCGTTCGTGGTGTTACATTCGGCGGTGGCCGCGTCCGCCGCCGAGCGCTTTCGCCGTTTGGTCGATGCGCCGGTATTAACGCATGTGCAGGTGCGGTTCGACGGGCTCGATGTCTATGACGTCGAGCCGATGACGTTGCCGGATGTGTTCGCGCAGCGACCGATCGTGCTGTTTGGTAAGTGGCGCGGCGAACCGAAGGGTAACGTAGTGCTCGAAGGGCGCGCCGCCAACGGTCCGTTCCGCGCAACGCTAGCATTGAACAATCAGCAAGCGTCGCTACACAACGGCGCGTTGCGTTACCTTTGGGCGCGGCACCGCATCGCCAGTTTGAGCGATCAAGAGTCGCTCGAAGGTAACGGCGCGCGGCGCGAGCAAATTCTCGACCTCGGTCTTAAGTACAACTTGCTCACGCCGTACACGTCGTTCATTGCTATCGACGATGTCGTGCGCAATGTGGCGCCCGCCAGCAGCGACCGCGTCGATCAACCGTCGCCATTGCCGCAAGGGGTAAGCAATCTCGCCGTCGGCGGTGCGACGGTGCCGAGCACACCGGAGCCGAGCTTCTGGTGGATGCTCACGATCAGCGGGATAGTGACACTGTGTGCGTTTCTCGGCCGCCGACGTCCGATCAAGGTTCGGCAATGAATCTGCCGTTGAAATCCGGGTGGGTCGATCGCCTGCCGTCATGGATGTGGTTGGCGTTGCCGGTGGTGGCGCTGACACCGGTATGGCGCTGGTGTGCCGCCCGTTTGTTGGATCGGTCGGACGATCCGTTAGGCATCGTCGCGCTGGCGGCACTCGCCGTATTAGTGCTGCGCGATCGCAAGGGTTTTATCGAGCGGCCGCGTATCGGTTGGTTAGTGTTAGCGACATTGTTGGTTGCCGCCGCCATCCTCGGCGGTGCCGAGTTACCGGCGTTGGCGCGCGGTGTGTTGGCGGTGCTGGCAGTTTGCGCCACGTTGATGGCGCTGCGCATCGCCGAGCAACCGATGTTGGCATTCGTCGGTTTGGCACTGCTGGCGTTGCCGTTGTTGTCGTCGTTGCAATTCTTCGTCGGCTTTCCACTGCGTGTGGTGACTGCCGAAGCATCGCGTCTGTTGTTGACGTTGTTCGCCGTCGATATCGAAAGAAGCGGTACCGCGCTTGTCGTCGCTGGGCGCTTGGTGATGGTGGATGCGCCGTGCTCGGGCATCCAAATGGGCTGGGTCGCTTACTTCACGGCGTGCGCCGCTGCCGCTTGGTTGCGCGTTTCCGACGGTCGCTTCCTGCGACGCGTGCCGTTTATTGGCGTGACCGTGCTCGCCGGTAACATCGTCCGTAATACGGTGCTGGTCGTAAAGGAAGCTGGGCTCGTGCATTGGCCCGAATGGACGCACGAGGCCATCGGCTTGGCGACGTTCACCGGCGTGTGTCTGCTGGTGTTGTGGTATGTCATCAGCGCCGCCGGTACGACGGCGGTCGCATTGGAATGGCACCAGCCGCGGCGATTGTTCACCGCAGTTGCTTGGCGCCGCGGCGTGCGCGTCGGTTCGTTCATCACGCTTGCCGGTTTGACGCTCTGGCCGTGGTTGCAACCGGAGCCGGTGGCGGCGGTTGTGCCGCCGTCGGCGATCGAGTGGCCGCAAGAGTTCGAAGGCCGGCCGTTACGGCCGCTGGCGTTGTCGGCGGTCGAACAGCGCTTCGCCGATCGTTTCCCCGGCGCCATCGCTCGCTTCACCGACGGCGAACGTGCGATCGTGTTGCATCACGTGACGGCGCCGACGCGCATGTTGCATCCCGCGGCCGAT
This sequence comes from Gammaproteobacteria bacterium, assembly GCA_016199745.1. NCBI lineage: Bacteria > Pseudomonadati > Pseudomonadota > Gammaproteobacteria > Gammaproteobacteria bacterium. The sequence goes on along the minus strand of JACQFZ010000017.1, from coordinate 70,433 downwards.
TGTTATCGTGGCTTGGGTTATCGCGTGTTGTCGAGCGCGTTGGTACAGGACGGCGATGCGTCGATACTTTGGCGCTGTTTCGTTGCCGAGAAGAACGATCAGCGACTACGTGTTTGCGAGCGGATCGTCGATGCGCAAGGGCAGGGATTTACCGATGCTTCAGCTTGGTACTGGGCGGCGGTGACGGGCCGTTCGCACGGACCGTGGCGGGCGATAACGAAAGCGACGATTAATCGTTAGTGTAATCGCAAAATGCCCCCACCCTAACCCTCCCCCGCTGCGCAGGGGAGGGAATAGAGATTGGCGACTGATAAGTGTCGGTGCTTTTTTTAATCCCCTCCTCCGTGTAGCGGGGGAGGGTTAGGGTGGGGGTAATATCACGAGCTACACGACAACATCGAACACCCCGCGCGGTTGCGCGCCCAGTCTGGCCGACGCTGCGCAAACTGCTCGCGCCCCGGCTGGTCATCATACGGACGCCGCAACACGTCGAGTAATTCATAGATGCCGGCCACGTCACCTTGTTCGGCACGATCGATCGCTTGTTGCGCCAAATAGTTACGCAAAACGTAACGCGGATTAACCATATTCATGCGTGCCCGTCGTTCGTCCGCCGGCAGCCCGTCGCGCCGCACACGCGCGCAATAACGTACCAGCCATTCGTTGAACATCGGCTCCGCCGCGCGTCGCTTCGCGTCGTCGTAAAACGTGCTCGCGAGCGGCGCTACTGTCGGTGCGTCGATGTCGATATCGGCCAGTGCCCGGAAGAACAGCGTCATATCGACCTCGGCCGATTGCAGCAACGTCTGCAGTGCCTGCATGAGTTCCACGTCCTCGTCCAAGTAGTCGACCAGGCCTAGCTTCGCGGCGGTGTTGCGACGTTCGGCCGTGGTATGCACATCGACGTAACGCTGCAACCCGGCATACAGCGGCTCGGTGGAAACGAACGTCGACACCAGCGCATTGGCGAATTGCCCGAGATTCCAATACGCCACCTGCGCTTGTTGCCCGAAACGATAGCGTCGCCCGTGCGCGTCAGTCGTGTTCGGCGTCCAATCGAGATCGAAGTTATCGATCCAACCGTACGGTCCGTAATCGATCGTCAGACCGAGGATCGACATGTTGTCGGTGTTCATCACGCCATGAACGAAGCCGACCCGCTGCCAATGTGCCACCATCCGCGCCGTGCGCTCGCAGACTTGTGCAAACCACTCCGCGCGTACCTGCTCGCCGAGGTCGTCATTCGTTCCGGTGAATAGCTCGGAAAAATCGCGGCGGATGGTGAAGTCGACCAGTTGTTTCAGTAGCGCCGCCTCGCCACGCGCCGCCGGCAACTCGAAGTTGCCGAAGCGAATAAATGACGGCGCCACCCGACACACGATCGCTCCCGGCTCAGGTTTGGAATTACCGTCGTAAAACATATCGCGCATGATCTGCTCGCCGGTTGCCACTAGACTCAGCGCTCGTGTCGTCGGCACGCCGAGGTGATGCATCGCCTCGCTGCACAGAAATTCGCGCACCGACGAGCGCAGCACCGCACGGCCGTCGGCGCGGCGCGAGTACGGCGTCGGTCCCGCGCCTTTGAGCTGTAATTCCCAACGTTTACCGGTGGCGTTAACGGTTTCCGCGAGCGTGATCGCGCGACCGTCGCCGAGCTGTCCGGCCCAGTTACCGAACTGATGTCCGCCATAGTTTGCCGCGTACGGCTCCATTCCATCGAGCAGCGCATTACCGCCGAACACCTGTGCGAATTCGGGCGACGCAATATCGCTCTCGCCGATGCCTAGTAATGCCGCCACCTCGGGCGAATACGCCATCAGCCGCGGCGCCGCCACCGGCGTCGGATCGACGCGCGAATATGCCGCCCCATTTACCTGGCGCACGCCCGGTCCGATTTCCGAATCGGCCGGCAGCTCGCGCACGAACGCGTTGTCAAAACGAAGGGTCTGCATCTATGTGCTCTAGACGTTAATGGGTAACAATCAAATGGGTCGCCATCGAATGGCACTTAACTTAAGTAAAAGCCGAAGCCTATCCGCCGCCACTCCCTCTCCCGCAAGGGGAGAGGGAACGCTTCGTTGGCTACCGCTGGGTCGCGCTATCACTGACGATATTCGTGTCTTCCTCGAACAACCCTTCCAGCTCTTGCGCCGCTTGCTTGGCGGTCGCGATCAATTGTTTCTCGTCATGGTGGACCGCATGTTGCCGACGAATCAACTCTTCGTCGTGTTTGCGGAATCGCCTCACGGTTTCGCGCGCCTGCTCGCTCGTTAACCCGAGTCCGACGAGTACGTCGCGCGCCGTTTCCAGGCTGGCGGCAAACGTTTCGCGATAAATGTGTTCGATGCCGAGGTCCATCAACCGGTAAACGTGTGGCCGATTGCGCGCTCGCGCGTAAATCTTGAGATGTGGGAAATGTTTGCGCACCACTTCTGCCGTCTTCATCGACGCGACCACGTCGTCAATCGCCAACACGAACACCTCGGCCTTATCCGCCTTGGCGGCGCGCAGCAGATCGAGCCGCGAAGCGTCGCCGAAGTAAACCTTGCTGCCGAAGCGTCGTACGAAGTCGACTTGCTCGAAGCTGGCCTCGAGCGTGGTGAAGGTAATTTTCCGCATACGCAGATTGCGTGCCACCATTTGCCCAAAACGCCCGAAGCCGGCGATGATCACGCGATTCTCCGGGGGGTTGATGGCGTCGAATTCGCGCGCTGGCGCCGGCCGTTGGCCGAAGCGGAATACGCGATCGTTGACCAATATCAGCAGCGGCGTCGCCGCCAGCGACATCGATACGATCACCACCAGAAGATTCGCGGTCGTGCGGTCCATGACGCCAGTACCGGTCGCCACCGCAAACAACACGAACGCAAACTCGCCGCCTTGCGATATCACCAGCGCCATGTTCACGGCGGTGGAGTTATCCTGTCCCGAAAGCCGGCCGACGATGTACAACACCGTCGCTTTGACCGCAATCAATCCGAGCGTCAATCCAACGATTACCAGCGGTTCGCTCGTTACCAGCCCGAGATCGAGCGACATGCCGACGCTCATGAAAAACAATCCGAGCAATAGTCCTTTAAACGGCTCGATGTCCGCTTCAAGCTCGTGTCGATACTCCGAGTCCGCCAGCAACACGCCGGCGAGGAACGCGCCAAGCGCCATCGATAGTCCGACCTGTTGCAACAGCAGCGCCGTGCTCATGACAATGAGCAGCGCCGCCGCCGTGAATATTTCCTGACTCGCGGTCGCCGCCACGAAGCGCAACAACGGCCGCAACAAAAACCGCCCGCCGCCGACGACGATGGCGATTACCGTCACCGCTTTGATTACCGCGGTAATACCGGCGGTCTGATCCATATCGGTCGCGCCGCTTAGCATCGGCACGATCGCCAGCAACGGAATCGCTGCCAGATCTTGAAACAGTAAAATCGCGAACGACGTACGCCCAAAGTGCGTGGTTAATTGCTTGCGTTCGGCCAACATCTGCAACGCGAATGCGGTCGACGAAAACGACAACGCCAACCCGGCGATTACCGCCGCCGTCAGCGACAGTCCCAGGGCATACCCGCCGACCGCCAACAGCGCTCCAGTCCCGAGGACTTGCGCACTTCCTAATCCAAACACCGGCCGCCGCAATGCCCACAACCGCGACGGCTGCAACTCCAGGCCGATGATGAACAGCAGCAATACCACACCGAACTCGGCTAAGTGCAGGGTGTTCTCCACGTCCCGCACTAACCGTAATCCCCACGGCCCGATGATAATGCCGGCAATCAAAAACCCGAGCACTGTTCCCAGGCCCAGTCGTTTCGACAGCGGTACGATGATTACCGCTGACGCGAGGAACAGCACCATCTGAAACAGCAGTGAGGAATCCATGCGATTTCCGGGGCTCGGTTGGCGTGGGATATCGGTAGAGCCGTTATACGCCGGCGTCAATAAACCAACAATCAAGGTGTGTCGGCGAACGCATACTCGAATTCGTAGAAGTGGTTGCCGTCGGCGATCTTGATCGCCATCTTTCCCACAAGACCGATGAGCTGATCGGTACCTGAGTCCGGCACCACGTCGACCGTCAATTGCGGCGCACCGCGGTTCATGGTACCGCAGTGCTGGAGCACGAACGTGCCGCTGCGATCGTGCAGTTTTCCGCTGACTCGTTCGATCGCGACGTAACCGGCCGAGCCTTGTCGGCTAGTAATGGCGCTGAGCATTTCGCCCTTGCTGGTCGCTTCCAGATCGCCGTGAAATTTCTTGTCGATCGACTTTCTACCCAGCGTTGTGCCTTCGGCTTTGTCATCCGGGGTTTGTGGCGCTAGCGTTACCTCAAACCTTCCATCGGCGCGAATTGCCATGATTGTTTCCTTCAATTATTAGTGGGAAGTCATTGTACGTTAGCTAAGCTATGTGACCGCTGCAATAATCAGCGACAATCGAATGCGTAATAACAAAAGGAATTGCTATGCGCTCGCTATTTTTGGTAATCGTGCTTATTTTTTCTACGTCGGCAAAGGCCGGGGACTACGTGCTTGCCGTCAGTTGGGAGCCGGAGTTCTGCCAACACAAGTCAAAAATCGTTGAGTGCCAAACTCAGACAGCGGACCGATCCGACGCAAAATTTCTATCGCTACACGGCCTTTGGCCGCAACGCGGAGATTATTGCGGAGTGGATCGGGCGCTGAAGGATCTCGATCGAACGCAACCGCCAGCATGGGAAAAGCTGCCGGCGGTCAGTTTGACGGCAGCACAAATGGAAAAGCTGTCGGAAGTTATGCCCGGCACCCAGTCGCATTTGGAGCGCCACGAATGGATAAAGCACGGTACTTGTGCGCAGGTCCGGGCCGACGACTATTTCGCAAAGTCGGTACAGCTCACCCACGACTTACGGCAGAGCGCGCTGTCGCAGCTGATTGCCAGCCGCATCGGCAAGACCATCACATTATCGAAGATACGCGGCGCCGCTGTTAAAAGCTTCGGACAGAAATCGGTGAGTTCCATCGAATTTATTTGTGACCGTTCTGAGAATAGTCGCCAAGGATTGCTCGAGATCAGAATGCACCTCAAGGCAGATTCGCTCATGGGCCTATCGTTGGATAAATCGGGGTTCGGCACACCCCAACGAAGACCGAAACGAAAGGAGTTGTGCGTAGATGGCGATATCTATGTCGATGACGTGGGTTAATAGCCCCTTTGATAACAATAATGACTTGGGCCTACTTTAAAAGTTAATCTGCGTTTCAAGGAACTAGAAGCCCGATGACGCTGAGCTTCGACCGCTTAACTCAAACAGTAGGTTTCGACATGTATATCCGCCAGCTTTACGCCGCCGATGGCGCTATCTTTCAGGCGCTTCGATTGCAGGCGTTGCGCGATGCGCCCGATGCTTTTGCTTCCAGCTATGAGGAGGAATGCGATACGCCGTTATCCGTGATCGGCGAACGCTTATCCAAATCCGATCGCGGTGTATTCGGGGCATTCGCGGCCGAAGGTGCGGAGCTCGCGGGAATTATCGGAGTAGGGCGGGAAAGATTACGCAGCATGGCTCATAAGGCTTACCTCTGGACCATGTACGTTTCCCCGAACTTTCGAGGCCGCGGGTTAGGGAAGGTGTTGCTGCTGAATGCGTTGCAATTTGCAGACGCGCTACCGGGCGTTCGTCAGATCAATCTTTCGGTCAACGCTGCGAACCGCAGTGCCATTTCGTTGTATAGGACCTGTGGCTTCAAGGAGTTCGGCCGAGAGAAAGATGCCACCTTACTCAACGGAGTGCTCCAAGAGGACCTTCATATGGTGCGGTTCATCAATGAAATCTAATCCGTCCGTTGCGCCGACAGCGGCCGATAAGCTGACGCCCGCAATCGGTAGCTACGTATGCGGCGCTATTGAATTTGAAGTTCAGACCATTCCTGGACTGGTATTTGAGCTATCGCGTGGTCCGTATTATGAGAGGGGCAAAAACTATTCCCTCCCCCGCGTTTTTGCGGGGGAGGGTTAGGGAGGGGGTATTTCGAGATTGCTTTTTATCTCGCTTTTAACTTTTTACCGCCGCATCAATCGCACCACATGCCACCCGCTTGCCGGAATTGCCGGTAGGCTGCGTTTTAAAATCGTCCGCATCGGCATGAACGATCAAGCCACGACCGACGATGCTGTTCGCTTCGCCCGGCGTTGTCGTAACGCCGTCGATTTCAATTTTGACCACGGCTTTGCCATCGCTGTCGGCGACTAAATTGCCGAGGTCGCCTGCATGACGCTCGGTCCCGCTATTTGCGCCGTGCGCTTTGTTGGTGGGATTAAAATGACCGCCAGCGCTGGCGCCGTCGGCGGCCGAACAATCGCCCTTCTCATGGATATGGAAGCCATGCGGTCCGGGCGAGAGGCCGGCAATATTGCCCTCGATGTGCACTTTATTTTCAACCTGGGTGAAGGTAATGGTGCCGGTGGCGGTATTGTTTGCCGTGGGTTTTAAGATGGCAGTTGCGACGGGAGCGGTTGAATCCGTAGGCGACATGAATGAACAGCCGCTAAGCCAAACGGCTCCAACCATCGTTACAGTCGTTGCGATTTTTAGATTCACAAATAAATCTCCTGCTGCTATTGGAATGATTTAGCGATCAAGATGGACGTCGGAGAAACGTGATGACAACGTCTTTCTTATATTTAAGTTGGGCAATATCGCATGCTTACTCGGACTTTGAAACTGTCTAACGGGGCATAACAATACATCGATGAGGGGATAGGACGGACACTTAACGGCGCTGCTTTTAAATTTTCTTGTTAGCGCTCGAACGGGCAGCGGCTCTAATGTAGTTCGAAGTGCGGAAGAGGTTCTTATGAGGCGAGTCACAGCGCGAATTCTAGATGGCGTAAACGTCGTCGCTGAGAATGTCGCTGTCTGGATCAATGAAGAGGCCGACCGCGCTTGTTTGCAAGCATGGTACGGACATTTTCAGCTTGAGCAGCTTCCGGACGAGTTACTCAACAGCCAAGGTCGTTCTTTCGAAATTCAATTGTCCGATGGCAGGTCAGGCCGATTTATCGTGCAGCAAATATCGTTAACCACAACTCCGATCTCTGTCTCTATCTTAAGTGCGAGTCCGCTGCATTAAATTCCTAACGCGGCCGGCGGCACCGAATGCGAGCAGCCGCTCGCCATGGGTTGCCGGCGTAAAAACTGGCTTTAGCGGTGACGCCGATGTGCGGCCGCCGCACGAAGGTGCGGGTGGTGGCTCCGGAGCGGGCAGAGGTGGCGACAGTGCCGGCGCCGGCGGTGGGTTGGGCAAGGTACTGGGCGGTGTCGTCAGCGTCAGCCGGATCGATGACGGTTCGGTGGTAGGCGAGGCTCGCACTGACAGCGACAAGGGACTGGTGACGATTACTTTGTGCGAGGACTACGGTCCGCTGTTGGTGACGTTGAAAGGTGCCACCGGTGGTCTTCCCGACGATTCGGTGGCGCTGCTAAAAAATGGCTACCTTCTGCTGATGTCCGGCTATCCCATTGAAAGAAATAAGGCGCACGACCACCCTGCGTTTTCTCAATGTGTGTAGTCGAATAACGGCGGCCTATCGATTACTTTAAGCCGCTGCAGTTGCTGGTCTAACTACTGAGCTGCCGGATTAGGCACCTTCATTACTTCGCCAGCAGCGGTCACCGGCGGTACACCTTCAAAAACAACGTCGCGACCAACGCGGACCCTGCCGGATATATCCATCATCCACATGGTTTGCGCACCACCGAAGAAGTCGACCACTTCACTCTCGCCAAAATATTGGTTGTCGAAGTTTCGATACAACCGCACGAAGCCGGCGTCTTGCTTGTCACGGTTGAGTAGCCATTGAAAGAGGCTCGGGTAATACATCTCGATACGATAGGTTCGGTCTGGGCTCACCGAGACATATTCCACGTGCGCTCTTGGATAAAAGTACACGGCTAAACCAACCAATACGCTTATCGTTAGAAGCTTGCCTTTGTGCTTGGCGACGATCTTGAGCACCGTTTGCAGATCATTCATGGCTAGACCCCAAGCACGATCGGCACCGGCAAACGCACGCGGCGAACATCGGAGTAGATCACGAAGTCACCGCCCTTGCCGTACTTATTCCGATAGTGGCGGAAATCCTCGTTCTGCACGGCATAAACCCGATCAGCAGGGACATCGTCCTTGTTCGCGTATACTTCATCGATCTCAATGTCCCAGCGCAGCTTCACGCCACGTTGAACGCCTTGGAATCCCCAATAGCCTAGCGGCTGGGAAATAAGGTCGTAGCTATCGTCATTGAAGTCGTAGGTATCGCGCAGATATAAACCGACCTCGTCGACGGCGATGCTGTAGCGGCCGAGCTTTAGCGGTGTTACTACTCCGCTCACGGCAATCTTCAGGCTGGCACGGGCGATCCCGCCGAAGAAGTCGTCGAGCGGATCGGATAGATTCCCTAGCTCCATAAAATTAACTTGGCAGGTTTGATCTAGCGCCTTACCAGGTTGAGAAAGGTCACCAAAGCGCCAGCCTATCTTTCCTTTAGGGGATCTATCGATACGGTCTCTCAGTAACGCGAGCCCGGCCGGCGTTCTCCAACCATTTAGGAGCTGCAGGTAGGCACCGCTCACCCGCGAAAAGCGCAGCGCCCACTCCATGGTGACGATACGTTCGTCAATCTGGAATGCCGAAAGGCTGCGCGCATCGACGTCATTTTTCTTCACATCTCGCGACATCGCGAAAGATGGATTTGCAAACCACCGGCGCATGAGCTTCGCGCCGACCGTCCACCCCAAGCGCTTCTCCATCACGTCCGGAATATCGGTGATACGGAAAAGCCTAACCTTCTCGGATTTTTCTTCTTGGACGGCGGCCGGCGCACTGGTAGACATCGCAAACTCCCTTTGTCGTTATTGTGACCGGCTATTCTGCCTGGTCACGCTCCCGTTTTGCTAGTGGCTCCTATGGACGAAAGTGCCTTTTCAATCCGTCGGCGGCGCAGATAGAATCGCGTTCGCGTTACTAAAAATCAGCCAAGGACACCAGGGAGGAAAGGCGATGCAGACAATCCTCACCAGCCTGTCCGCCTGCGGTCACGGCATCATCCCGTTTGCCGATTGCCTTGGCACCGTCTCGCATACCCTGGGCGGCTATATCACCGTCGACCATCTGTGCGCGTGTGGCGCGATGGTTGCCGAAGGTTCCAGCGATGTAACCGCTGGGGAAAACAGCGGCGGCGGCAGTGCCGGCGCTAGCACAGCCGCCGCTATCGCCTCCGCCGATGTGCTTGCCGACATGAAAAGCTACAGCCAGCACGCCCTGGGGTCGGCACCCCTCGCCCGTTTCGCGACGAACGCCGCGACGCTCGCCGAATCAACCCCTAACGTGCGTGCGCAAACCGCAGCGAATGTCGGTGCGTCGAACTTTCGCACCACCGCGAGCGCGCTCGATCAAGCGCGTAGTACGCCCCATGAAAGCACGCAGCGGCTCAGCGCGGCGGGCTATCAACCGTATCTCAGTGCGGTCGATAAATACCTCGGCGACGGCGGCGACTGGATGCGCAAAGCCGCCGATGCGATTGCCGCGAAAGACACCACGGCACTCCTCGCCACCATTGCCCATCCGCTGGGGTTCGGGTGGACCGCCCTGGCGGCGAGTGCGCATGGCGTCAACGTGAATAGCCAAGTGGCGACGGGCGCGGGTACGGAGAAGAAAACAGCGCCTGTGGTCGATGGCACAAAGAGCAACGTATATAAGGATCCGGCGACTGCTCATATGGATGCCGATCCGAAACGTAACCCCACCGTCGTCAACGGCGTGGCGCAGCCGTTGGTGGGGACAACGGGTAAACCGAAAGCAATACCGATGTATGAAACGGAACGGGACGGTATAGCTACTAGAGAGTTCAAGGGAAAAACTTACTTCCTCCAGAAAGATCAGGATGGATTTCCTGAGTTCACCATATATGAAACTTATTTAGATGATTCACACATTAACAGTGGCGACGAGAAAGCTCACTTTGCGGCAACCAACGGGCGACTTGGACAATTGTTGAAACAGGATTCCACGTTAAAGAAAACACTCGATTTAAATGACGAACAGGTGGAATTTTTTATGAGTGATCCGTCAAAAAGATCTTCCCCGCCAGATCTGACGTGGCACCATCATCAACGGACGGGCAAGGTGCAGTTGGTAAACAAAGACCTGCACGCACGGTACAATCACATTGGCGGCATGGAAATCTGGGGAGGCGGCCGAAATGTCTAACTCAATTATTTGGGAAAAGTATCTTAACAAAGACCTCGCGCGGGCATCAGAAAGCGACGTCAAAGCCGTGGAAGGTGAATTAGGTCGCGTCTTACCGGAGAGCTTAAAAAAGTTAATGATGGAGCATGGCGGAGAGACGCCAGTAAATTTATCAGTGAGGTATCCGAACGGGAAAGAGATGGCTCTTGAGTGCTTGTATCATGCTCATACGGGACAGAGCGAGGTTTACACAACAGCATGGCAGACGCCAAATCTAGCTGAACAAGGCTACGAAAACCTTGTCCCATTTGCAGACAGCGCGGGCAGCGTGTTTCTATGCCTCGACTACAGCGTAAGAGAAAAAGACCCGCCCGTGGTGATGCTGTTTCGCGGCTACATGACGACTGATCCTGATCACAAGCGCCGCCTCGCCTACAACTTCGACGAGTTCCTAAAAAAATACACGGTCTAACCGAAACACGTGGCGCCAGACTGCAAATTTGCGGTCTGGCGCTTGCCGTTGGTGCGGAGTAATGGGAGCAACACTCTTGCTCAACAACAGGCTCTAGAACTCGCTGCCTGCCAACAATGGTTAACAACGACTTCCGCCGTGGAAAGGTTCATCGGTAATAACGCCCAACCCACCGATGGCAAAGATAAAGAACAAACCCTACGGCATCTGCTGGCGAGTCGCCTTCGAATACTGCGCGGTGCACGAGGTTGGTCACAGGAACAGATGGCGGAGGTCAGCGGACTGCATCGCACCTACATCAGCTTAGTGGAACGCGCTAGTTGCAACATCAGTTTGGACAACATCGAGCGTTGCGCCCATGCCTTCGGGGTTACAGCGGCCGAATTACTTGGCGGTGATGGGGTTGCGGAGGGGCGTTCGGTGTCCGCATCGTCGAAGCGCGAGGCCAAGAAAAAGCGTAAGTGGCGATAGCTGCATCGATTTGCACATGTTGGTGGAATGGAAATTTGAAGAACGCGTTCTGTGCATGTTGCAGTTCATCAAAATGGACTTTTCACCCAGCTGGCGGCGTGGACCGCAACCGGCTGATGAGATCTTCGCTCAAGATATCATTGCCGATCCTGAGATCCTCGACCTCTTGATCGGTAATGTCCCGCTTCTCCATCTGGGCACGCTGCAACATCGCCGTCAGTTCATTGCGAGCACGAAGGCTGATTTGCAGTGCGGCAAAAATCACCTGCATGTTAGGTCCACTCATATCTGCCCTTCGACGAAAGAATTCGCGATGACTCAAATTATTGGCAATCAACGCCAGGATAGTGATGGCGGCGCCATCCAATTCTATCGTGCTGAAGCTTCGGCCTTGGAAAATACCAATGGCGAACGCTGTCACCGGCACCATATTAATGAACAGCACGCCATTGACCGCACCAACGAGTTTGATTGCCGTATTCCAGCTCAATACCGCCATTACGCCGCCGATCAGCACGAGATAGGCGATCTGCCATTTGACGGAAAGCACCTCGCTGACGGTCGGCGCATGAATCACGTTGCTTGTCGTCGCCACCGCCGTCACTAACAAAATGGTCACGGCACCGAGCAGACAGCTGATGGTGGTGTAGCGCAGCGGTGACCAACCGGAAAACTGGCCGGCGCCCATGGTGTAAAACAGCCAGCAAACAGCGCCGAGAAAGATCATGAGATCGGGTAGCAGGGCGCCGCCCTGCAGTGCGGCCCAGTTTCCTTTTGTCACCACCAGCAGCACGCCGGTTAGCGCACCGGCGATGCACACCAGCGTAGCGCGCTTGAGCTTGATGCCTTTAGTAACCCAAGAGAGCACTGCCGTTATCAACGGCATCAGCGCCACGATGATGGCGCCGTGTTCTGATGTGGAGCGCGATAATCCAACGAATACCAAAATACTAAAGCCGGCGAATCCGAGCGAGCCGAAGATGAACAACGACAGCGCGCGACCTTCCAGGCGAAATGCCTTTCGACCTTCGGTTAACCAAAGGATGGCGGCAAAAATGACCGATGCCAGTCCATAGCGGAACGCCGTCAGATAGAAACCGTCCATTATCGCTAGCGCGTTTTTGGCGATGGGAAACAACGCGCCCCAAGCCATCGTCGCAATTAGGAGCAGCGCGATACCGTAGCCTCGGCCATTTGTTTTCATGATTGTTGTCGCAATAGCTTGTTGCCAAGCTCCATTTTCGGCGATCTTTTATAGGAAACAATCCAGCGCCTGATAAACTAATAGTTTCTAATAGGAAACTATTGCCGGAGCCTATGGATAAAGCATTTCTCGAACAACTGGCAGGAATGGCGGTGTTCGTGAAGGTGGTGGAGTTGAAGGGTTTTTCCGCCGCCGGTCACCATCTGGGATTGACGAAATCGTCGATCAGTAAACATATCGCCCAGCTCGAGCGCTTGCTCGGTGCCAAGCTGCTCAATCGGACCACGCGTGCGCTGTCGCTCACCGAAGCAGGCCGTGAATTTTACGAGCGTGCGGCGCAGACGGTCGAGCTCGCGCAAGAAGCGCGCGCCACCGTGTCGCGGCTGGCGCAAACGCCGCGCGGAGCGCTGCGGGTGACGACGTCGGTGACGTTCGGAAAAATATGCGTGGCACCGCTGATTCCGGAATTTCTGGCGCGCTTTCCCGACATCCAGATTCAACTGGCCATGCTCGATCGGGTGGCCGACCTAGCGGACGAAGGTTACGATCTGGCGATCCGGCTGGCACGCACGCTGCCCGACGGCGTGGTTGCACGAAAGTTGTTGCCGATTGATTACGTCATATGTGCAGCTCCGGCTTATTTGCGCAAGCATTCGCTGCCGCGTGTTCCCAGCGATTTGGCGCGTCTTAACTGTCTTTATTACGGTCAGAACAACTTTTCTGATAAATGGATTTTCGACGGCGCAAAAGGACGGGAGACGGTTCGGGTAACGACCAACCTCGTTGTGAACCAGGGCGAGGTGATTCGCGATGCATTGCTGGCCGGCATGGGGGTGGGACTCTTACCGACCTTTATTGTCGAACGTGAGTTGCGCTCGAAGCGGCTCGTAGCGTTGTTACCGAAGTGGCAGCCGCTCAGCCCGCTCAGCGCCGCGTATGCTGTTTGGTTGCCGAACCGGCACGTTCCACCGAAGATGCGGGTGTTCATCGACTATCTGATTGAGAAGTGGAGCCGCGGGAAGTCAATATAGCTGTCGCAGTTTTGTGTCTTTCTGATAACGACAAGAGGACCGCCATGACCATCAAGCGAAACGATCTGGAAGCAGCCGCCAATGCCGGCATCTTGCAATCCAACCAAATTGACCCTTTGCTGGCGTTTTTACTTCAGCAAGACAGCAAGTCCGGTACGGCAAAATTCAGCGGCACGCATGTGCTCTATTACCTGGGTGGCATGTTGGCCATTGGCGCAGCGACTTTGTTTACGACGCTGGCAGTGGAATCGCTTGGCATGGCGGCGTTATTCGGTTTGTCGGTGTTGTACATAATTTGCGCGATCGGTGTGGCCGCCTGGTTCGAGAAACATGAGTTAGGCGTGCCCACGGCAATTTTTGCAACGCTAGCCATTGCGTTGGTACCGTTAGCGATCTTCGCGCTACAGCATGTGCTTGGTGTGTGGGCCGACGGCGCGAATGCCATGCACTATCGCGACTATCATGCGTGGATCGATTGGCGCTGGTTACTGATGGAACTAGCCACGCTGGCGGTGGGTGCGGTAATGCTGTGGCGCTTTCGCTATCCGTTCCTGGTCATGCCGATCGCGGTGACGTTGTGGTATATGGGGATGGATGTGGTACCGGCATTGCTCATACAGCTAGACGGCGATACCGGTGGGATATTCAGCGATGCTGGCTGGGAGTTGCGCAAGCAGATCACGCTGGTGTTCGGATTGTTGATGTTGTTGTTGGCATTCTTTGTCGACTTGCGTTCGCGGCACAGCAAGGACTATCCGTTTTGGTTATATCTGTTCGGCGTGATGACATTTTGGGGCGTGCTGTCGTCGATGGGATCGGGCGAGCTATCGGGTAAGTTGATTTATCTGGCGATTAATTTTTCGTTGATCTTCGTCGGCGCGATTTTAGGTCGACGGGTTTTTGCCGTGTTCGGCGGCATCGGCATCGCACTAGTGCTCGGCGACTTGTCGTGGCAGATATTCAAAGATAGTTTTGCATTCGTCGCTGTGCTGTCGCTCTTGGGATTTGCCCTGATCGGCGTTGGTGTTTGGTGGAGCAAGCGCGAGTCGGTTATTACGACAAAACTACGCGCATTGTTGCCGCAAGATGTGCGCGAGTTGCTGGAAGCGCGGACCGGTTAACAGCGCCAAAGCAGCCCTCTGAAAATCGTAGGGCAGGATGTGACGCAAACCAAAGACAGCGAGATTCGTATCGACAAGTGGCTGTGGGCCGCGCGATTTTTCAAAACTCGCGCGCTTGCCGCTGAAGCAGTCGCGGGCGGTAAGGTCAAAGTGAACGGCGAGCGAACGAAAGCCGCCAAAGCAATTCGGCTGAACGACGAGTTGCGCATCCATATCGGTCCGTATGAGCACGTGGTACGAGTGCGCGGCCTGTCCAACCGGCGCGGGCCGGCGTCGGCAGCCGCTTTGCTTTACGCAGAAAGCGACCAGAGCAAAGCGGCACGGGCCGCATTGGCGACGCAGTTGGCCCGCGAAAAAATCTATTTTTCCCACGGCGAAGGGCGACCAACGAAACGAGAACGGCGGCAGCTGATTCAGTGGAAGAAAGGCGATGACCGATAGCGCAAGGACCTTTATCGGTGGTTCACGAGCACCAGCAGAACCGCGCAAGAAAAACTCAGCATTACCCAACCGAATAGCGCGTAAGGCCAAGATGATGTTGGTAAAAGAACAGCATTGGGTTTCGCCAGATCTCGCGCGACCTGCGGAAATAAGATAACGGCGACCGACCAAAGCGGTAAGCCGTAGACCGCCCACACTGCGGAGAAAGATCGCCGTGCCATCCGGCCGTGCGATAGCCAGACAGTGAGCGGATTTTCCCAGTCGACCAGTAACATAACGACGCCCATCGACAGCAGTACGGCGATGGCGACAAGTTTGTTGGGCGACCAGAAGCGAGCGCCAGTACCGCCATCGGCAAAATGCTTATAAGGAAAATACAGCCAGCCGCAGAAAAGCAGAGCGCTAGCGATAATAACGAGAAGGGTCGACATTGGTTTTTATTCGTTAGCCGTCAAAACATTGGCGCAATCGGATCTGGGCATAATAACGCCACAATCCCGGCCGGCGCCCGTTCTTGACGGTCTCCCTGATCGCTGAGACGGGAACAATACCGATTCGTTTAGCTTTTTGGCACCGGCTTCTGCGAAAATCGCCTAATATTGTTGCCACACACCTGTGTGTGCCGATCAAAAAACGAGGGAGCTGATCACAAGGCCGTGACGATTTCCTCCTTGTTTCCTAAGGACGACATAGTATGAGTACAGCAGCAAAACCCAGCGGCGCGCGGCCGATTCTAAAATCGACCAAGCTCGCCAACGTTTGTTATGACATCCGCGGGCCGGTGCTCGCGCGCGCGAAGCAGATCGAAGAGGAAGGCCACCAGGTCATCAAGTTGAACATCGGCAATCCGGCGCCGTTCGGTTTCGAGGCGCCGGAAGAGATCGTGCAGGACGTCATTCGCAACTTGGGTAGCGCCTCCGGCTATTGCGACTCGAAGGGCCTGTTCGCGGCGCGCAAGGCGATCATGCACTACACGCAGCAGAAGCACATTCGCGGCGTGACTATCGACGACATTTACATCGGCAACGGCGTTTCCGAGCTGATCGTCATGAGCATGCAGGCGCTGCTGAACAACGGCGACGAAGTGTTGGTGCCGGCGCCGGATTATCCGCTGTGGACCGCCGCCGTCAGCTTGTCCGGCGGAACGGCGCGCCACTATTTATGCGACGAGGCGTCGGATTGGTTGCCTGACATCGCCGACATCCGCGCCAAGATTACGCCGAATACGCGTGCCATCGTCGTCATCAATCCGAACAATCCGACCGGCGCGTTGTATCCGGACGAGACCTTGTTGGCGATCCTCGAGGTTGCGCGCGAGCACCGCTTGATCGTATTCGCCGACGAGATCTACGACAAAGTGCTTTACGACGGCAGCACGCACACCTCGATCGCCGCGCTTGCCGACGACGTCCTTACTATTACCTTCAACGGCTTGTCGAAGAATTATCGCGCCTGCGGCTACCGCGCCGGCTGGTTGGTGGTCTCCGGCGAGCGGGCGCACGCGCAGGACTACATCGAAGGTTTGAATATCCTGGCGTCGATGCGGCTTTGCGCCAATGTACCGGCGCAGTATGCGATCCAAACCGCGCTCGGCGGTTATCAAAGTATCGACGATCTTGTTTTGCCGACCGGACGGCTCGGCAAGCAACGCGATCTTGCGCACGAGCTGATCACGCAAATCCCCGGTGTCAGCTGCGCCAAACCGAAAGCGGCGCTATATCTGTTTCCGCGGTTGGACCCGAAGATGTACCCCATCAAAAACGATCAGCAATTCATTCTCGAATTGCTCGAAGAGCAAAAGGTGCTGGTGGTGCAGGGCACGGGTTTCAATTGGAAGCAGCCGGATCATTTTCGTGTGGTGTTCCTGCCGAACACCGACGCGTTGACGGAAGCGATCGGGCGGATTGCGCAATTCTTAGATCGGTACCGCAAGCGTCATACAGCGTAACAAACGGTATTCCACCCATTCGTTGGCGTACGAACGGGTGGAGACCGCTTCGATTAACGTTAGTCGTTAACTAAATTTTTCCGGAAACTGTTTCGCCAGCGCTCCAGCCAACGCATCGGCAATGGCGTACATATGGCTCTTCATCGCCTCCCACGTCTGCGCTTCCCCAGCGTAGTCTTTGGATTTCAGTTGTTGAATTTGCTGAACGTGGTGACCGCCATGCGCGATCAGCATGGCGCGCACCGTGTCGACCGGTAGATTCGGATTGGCGTTGCTCAAAAAGACCGCGAGCTCGCCGCCGTTGGTGAGCATCGCCTTTTGGCCTGCGTCTTGTTTGCTGGAATCTCCTTTGGCGACCGCATCGAGATACTGCTTGATCGCACCGTAGTGCCCGGCCAACAGTTGGAATAATTTTTCCGACGCCGCTTTGCCGTAGAACGGCTCGATAGCGGCGGCGATTTGTTTGGCGTTGGCGATCGCTTGATTCTCGGCGTTGGTCGCTGCTGCCGCATTGCCGGCAAGCGTCGCTGCCGCCAGCTCGCGCACCCAGAATCCGTGACCAATCCATAGGTCACGTAACGCCGAGGCGGTTTGCGCGGTTTTGGCCGTCGGCGGCGGCGGGGTGGGGGTGCTGGCGCTGTGGGCGGTTACGGGTAGCGCGCTACTTATTAGTACGGCAAGGATTGAAGACGCCATCGTTAGTCGTTGTTTACGTATCACTGCGGTTCTCCCAAAACAGGTTGGTTAAAGGTGCGACGGGTAGGGAATGGCCCTTGTTTCCCGTGCGCACTTGACACTATACAGAACGGTCTGTATACTTTCAAATATGACAACGAACCCACCTGTAACCAGTGCCGCGCGCGACCGAATTCTCGAGGTCGCGACTCGATTGTTCTATCAGAACGGCATCCGCGCCGTCGGCGTCGACACGCTCATCGCCGAGTCCGCCGTCGCCAAGATGACCTTCTACAAACACTTTAAATCGAAGGACCTACTCGTTTTGGAGTTCCTGAAGCGCCGCGACGAAATGTGGCGCGCCTGGTTCGAGGAGACCGTGCAGCGGCTCGCGCCGGATGCCAAGGACCGGCCGCTGGCAGTCTTCGATGCGCTGGAGGAACGGTTTTCGAAAAAAGATTTTCGCGGCTGCGCCTTCATCAACACGATGGTCGAGCTGGCCGACGGCGAGCATAGCGCGCATCAGGCCGCGGCCGAGCACAAGCAAAAGGTGCAACGGATGGTGCATACACTGTTGACGGACGCCGGCTTCGAAAGGGCCGAGGAGCTTGCCAGTGCCTTTCTGCTGCTCATGGACGGCGCCATTGTGACGGCGGTGCGCGAACGGAAACCCGGTTCGGCCAAAGCGGCAAAAAAAATCGCCGCCGCCTTGCTTTCAACCTATCAACATTCTGCGAGATAAATCATGACACGTATTGCTTCGATCGACCCCGCTGCTGCCAGCGGCCGCGCCAAAGAATTACTCGACAGCACCAAGGCTCAGCTCGGACGCATCCCGAACCTGTACGGCTCGATGGCACAGTCGCCGGCGACGCTGGACGGTTATCTCGCGTTTCGCGGTGCCTTGGGTAAAGGCGTGTTGAGCGTGCAAATGCGCGAACGCATCGCACTGCTGACGGCGGCGATCAACGATTGCGGCTACTGCGTGTCGGCACACACCTTCCGTGGTTCGAAGATCGGATTGTCGGCAAGTGAGCTCGCCGCTACCCAACAGAGTCGATCGGAAGATCCGAAGAGCGCGGCGGCGCTGCAATTTGTCGACGCCTTGCTCGAACGCCGCGGCCTCGTCAGCGACGACGACTATGCCAACGTGAAATCACATGGCTGGTCCGATGAAGAAATCGGCGAAATGGTGGCACATGTCGCCTTGAACGTATTCTCGAACTACTTCAATCACGTCGCCAAACCGGCCTTGGATTTTCCGGCGGCCGAGATCGCGAGGTAGCCGATGAGCGCTACCTCTTCGATACCGGCAAGCGCGACCGGCCCGTTTGTTCGCGGTGGAATGTTGACGGCGGCGCTGATGACCGTGGTTTACGGCGCCGGCATCAGCGCCATGGCCGCGCCGTTCAGCGCTACCTGCGTGCTGCTCGCCTTGATGCCGCAAGCGCCGTTTTCGCAGCCGCGGACCCTATTGCTGGCGCACGTCATCTGTATCGTTCTCGGTGCCGGCTTCGCGGCATTACCGCTTCCCGCTTTTGTCGCCGTGTTCGGGGTGGTGTGGTTGTCCATTATGTTGATGGCGGTGTGCCGCGCCGTACATGCACCGGCGGTGGCGCATGCGGTCATCCTCACGCTCGGCGCGCAACCCGTTGCCACGTACTCGCGTTGGGCGCTGATACTCGCCGTCGCTTTCGCTATGTATGCCCGCGTATCGTCGCCTGTCGGCCGAACGAACTAACTCTGTGAGCAGATCGAGTTATGGCTAATGCGCAAGCTGAGTACATGATCGAAATAAATTCGATCGATTTGCCACGGCCGATAAATCAGATCGGAAAAATTATTGGCTTCACGGCGGCCGACGATGAACACTGGGCAGGCGTCGTCGATGTGCCGGCGTATGGCGCCTTGTCGCTGGCGCCGAATATGCGTACGGATCTTTACTTGCTTGAGGGCGAGCTGGCCGAGGGCGATGATCTCGTTTATCCCGTCGGGAGTTTCATTAACCGCCGTGTCGGCACAACGCTAATTGCCGGCGCCGCTGGCGCGCGGGTGTTTAGGTATAACGATCGTACGCACGCCGATTCGGCGGTTATGTTGCCCCGTCAGCTAAGGTGGCGCGAGGGCGGTGCGCCGGGCATGCAGGTAGCAACGCTTTTTAGCGTGCCGCACCGCTTGATGCTGGTGTCATGGCGTCCGGGCACACGGACACGTTTCCATCAGCATCCGTTCGGCGAGGAAATTTTCGTGATCGCCGGTGAGTTGCAGGATGAGCGCGGTCGCTATCCCGCCGGTACCTGGCAACGATTGCACCGCGAAGCCGGTCATGCGCCTTTTGCGGAAACGGATACGATAATTCTGCTGCGCAACGGTCACTTGCGCTCTTAAGTACAGTCCGCCGTCAGCGTGTCGCTTACAACCGCGACCAGCGTTGGATCCAACTTTTCGTGCCACTGAATGCCGATAGTTCGCGCGACCGTCAGGTCTGACACCGTGACCGCCACTAAATCGTCGGGCACTAAACTCTTCGGGGCGAGGGTGAAGTGTTTGCCGCTGCGGATCAGTTGGAATGCCAGCTGTTCGCGTTCGGCACGCACGCTAACTCGTAACGTCACGCCCGCCGCCCGCAATTGCGCGCGGCCAACAAGATCCAGCTCACAACGTGAGCGATGCACGAACGATTGGCGATCGAAATCGCGAATCGCAATGACACGACCGCGTACTTTGGCAAATGGGTGGCGTGGTGCCACGACCGCGACCAGCGGCTCGCGCCATAGCACCTGAGTATTTGGCGTTAGGTCGTTAACGTTGGTGCAAGCGATGTCGACCCGGCGCTGCGCCAGCCAGCCGGCGACACGCTCGGCGGAACCTTCCCACAGTTCTAACACGATGTCCGGTTGTTGCTTACCGAAGCGGCGAAGCAGGCTGACGATCGTGCTTTGTGCCAATGTATCGATAACGCCGAAGCGCAGCCGCCGCGGCTCGTCGGGTAGGCCGACAATGTCCGCGCGCGCGGCATCGCATTGCTTGAGGATGTCGAGCGCGCTTCGGTAAAACCGCCGACCGGCCGGCGTCAGACGCAGCGGCCGATTTGCCGGCGTCGACCGATCAAACAGTGATCGGCCGAGCTCGCTTTCCAGCGCTTTTAGGCCGGCCGATATCGCCGGTTGCGACAGATGCAACCGCGTTGCCGCCTTGTTCACGCCACCGTAATCGACCACGGCGGTAAGAAACCGCAGATGTTGAATCTTCATGATCAATAAATTTTATGACGTCTCATAAAAACAATCTATTTTAATTATTACCGAGCAGGGCGTAGGTTAGCCTCCCATCCAAGTCTAGGGAGAGCAATGATGGAAACCGTGGTTGCCGACACCATCGATACTATCGATGTCGACTACGTTCGCCGCGGCCTCGCCGCCAGCCACCTCGTTGTCCGCGATGGCCGCGCCGCATTCATCGACACCGGTCATCCAGCGGCAGTGGCGCTATTGCACGCCGCGTTAAACGAACGCGGACTCCGTCGTTCGCAAGTCGACTACGTCATGGTGACGCACGTGCACCTGGACCACGCCGGCGCCGCCGGTGGCTTGATGCGAACGCTGCCGAACGCAAAACTCGTCGTGCACCCGTTGGGTGCGCGGCATATGCACGATCCGGCGCGGCTGATGACGGGGGCGCGTGCTGTCTATGGCGATGTCGAATACGAGCGTCTTTACGGCAACGTCGTTGCGATCCCGAAGGAATGGATGATCGAAGTCAACGACGGTGATCGGCTGCCGTTGGGGGAAAGCGAACTATTGGCGATACATACGCCAGGACACGCGTGTCATCATTACTGTATCTACGACGCCGGCACTCGCAGTGTCTTTACCGGCGACACCTTCGGCATGTCATTTCGCGAGTTCGATACCAATAACGGCGCCTTCGCCTTTCCGACAACGACACCGGTCCAACTCGACCCACCGGCGCTGCATGCATCGATCGATCGGTTGTTGTCGCTGGATCCCGAGGCCGCCTACTTGACCCACTTTGGTCGGGTGACGGATCTTCGGCGGTTGGCGGCGGATCTCCATCGTGACCTAGAACGTTTTGTAGAAATTGCTCAGCGTCACTCGAACACTGGCGCCGATCGGAAAAATGCACCGATACCGCATTCATGAACGGCCGCCGGCAGAAAATTCTTTGCGTTGGTAATTTTCGACCGGTCCATAGTGTCTCCGTTTGGATAGAACCGAATGGATGCTCTATTGATGCAAGGTCTGATGGCCGTTGCCGGGCGCTGCTGGAAGCGCGCATCTTCGCCGAGGAACCAATTCAATTAGTGTAGTACGGACTCGGCGCAATGATCGGGGACGGCGATGGCTAGTCGACGGGCAACGGCGCTGGTGCCGACGCGTTAGGGAAGGAGCGGCGAAAGTAGCCGGCGCCAGCTTCCTACGCCAGCCTTATACCGGCGTAGTGCCAACGGCGTAACGCCGAAGAATGCACGGAAACTGGCGGTGAAATGACTATGACTGGCAAAGCCGCGCTCGACGGCGATGGCCGTCAGATCTGCACCGGCGTCGAGTACCGCTTCCAGCGCCTGGGTCAGGCGCGTGCGCACTACATACTGATGAATCGGCGCGCCGACTTCTTTGCGGAACACGCGCGCCAGATGATAGGGCGAGGTATTCGCTAACCGTGCTAGGTCCGCCAGTGTCCAGTGCTGATCCGGCTGCACCGAGATCGCTTCTTTAACGGTTTCGATCTGGCGCAATCGCCGGGTCAAGGTGAGAGACAGCCGCGCTCGTTTCTGTTTGCCTTCGTCCCGGCAGGCGGTGCGTACCGCCGCGCCGAGCAGAGCGACGCTGGTCTCCTCGATTTCCAACGGCTCGGCGGTGCCGCCCAGCAATCGCCGCCACAGCAAGCTGCGACCAAGTACCGCCGCCGGCGATAGCAACGCGTGTGTCGCCAACGACGGTGCGCTCAAATCTTCGGTGGCGACGGCATCGGCGAGCACGCTGGCGAGCGCGTTCTGCGAAAACTCGAGTGATAGGCAATCATCGCCGCTGCACGCCGGATGACTGATGCGATACGAGCGCGTGCGCCCGAATAGCAAGGCGTGGTTCGAGTTGGCGATGATGTGTTGGCGCGGTCCGTCGTGTTTAGCGAACACGCCATTCAGCGGCAGCACCA
This sequence comes from Gammaproteobacteria bacterium, assembly GCA_016199745.1. NCBI lineage: Bacteria > Pseudomonadati > Pseudomonadota > Gammaproteobacteria > Gammaproteobacteria bacterium. Next base: position 47,669 of record JACQFZ010000017.1, on the reverse strand, counting down.
ATAAATCTTTGCCCGGCTGCTCGACCTCGCCGCAACCCCAGTACGACGGACGACAGGCAACGTGCGTTAAGCATACGAGCTCGTTTTCGAACAAGCGGCGGCGAGCGAGAGCCATGCGTTCAGCGGTTGAGTAAAGTGCGGTCAGTATAAAGGTGATCGCCGCTCAGCTCACTTTGCCGATAACAGGCTTTGCGCCCGGTCGATCAGCTGTTGCGTTTGTTGCGGCATGCTGTTGGCGACATCTTCGGCGACCAGCTTGCGCCAAATGAACGACAAGGCACCGTCGATACTCACTGTCGTTCGAATCTCTAAGTCATCACCCTTTTCGACGAACTCGTGAACCCCGTACATTTTTGCCAGCGGGAACTGCGTGAAATCGGTAAACGACTTGTTCGGTTCTACTTTCGCGATCCGAATATTTACTTTCGGGCCGCCTTTGGGTTTTAGCAGGAAGCGGTTGCCGACGCTGAATGCACCGTCGAGACGGGCGTAGTCGATATCGCTTTGCCAGGTGTGCCATTGGTTGACGTCGATCCAAACCTTCCAGACCTGTGCGGCTTTCAGTCCTTTCACGGTTTTGCTGTAAGTTTTACTCCACATGGTTCGTCCCCGTTAAATATGAAAATGATTTGCTATTTTTCTTGCGCCGACGCAATCAACGCGCTGAGTAATTTATTGAACGGTCTTCGACGAACGCCGACGGCTGCGAAAAATGCGTCGTCCGCTTTTTCAACGACCGGAACCGCGCTCCACGTCAACGTTTCCCCGGCTTTCGTTAGCTGCAGGATTTTGGCGCGGGTGTCGCGCGGATGCGGCTGCCGCTCGATCAATCCTTTGGTTTCCAAGGCGCGCAATACTTGCGACGTCATCATGACGTCGAGCTTGGCGTGACGCGCCAACATCACTTGCGTGATCGCGCCCTCTTTGTTGGACAACCATAGCAAGCTCGCTAACAACGCAAATTGCACCTGCGTTAACCCGTGCGGCCGCAGTGCGGCGGCGATGCGACGTTGCCACAGCGCCGTTACCTGCCACAACAAGAAGCCGGAGCTGTCGCTGGCTTCCTTGTGGGCAAACGGCGCTTTCTTTTTAGTCATCGAAACGAACTGCCATCGCCTGGGCGATGAGTTGGCAATCGTGCTGCGTCATTTCGAAGTGGCCCATGCGGAACGGATAACCCCAGCGCTTCGGGTCGCGGATGAATGACAGCTGCGGAATCAGCGGCTGAATAGGCGCCGGCTTGCCTGTCAGATAGATGATGTCGCGCCGGAACGGTACAAAATCCGGCGCCATCGCATATTCATACGTGGTTTCGCCGCCGACCCGGCCGATCGCGGTGAACATTTGCAGCGGTTCGCCGTCGCTCATGTCCGTTTTCGGCGAGTAATAAACGAACCAATCGCCGACATTCATCCGCCGTAGCGGCGCCGCTTTGCCATGGCAGACCTGCGCGAAGCCGCCGGCCACGCCGCGTTTCACGTGCGCTAGGGAGACGACGCCGATCCAATATTTGCGCGCCGACGGCGCAGTGTTAGGGTGTACGACCGGCGTATGCCCGGATGCTGTTATCGCCATAAGTTGGGCTCTCATTAACATATGCATGAATTATATATACATACATATCATATTGTCTAGAGGGACACCCTTGTGCCACCTCAGGCATCCGGTCGGCGTGCCACCCACATGATATTTTCCAGCTCCATGACCGTTTCGTCGCGCTGGTTACGCGTGGTCCAGCGCGCGAGCGCTGTGCCCCAGCCGGGCCGCGAGCGAGATGGTTTGGTCTCGACGATTTCCACGGTGACGCGCAGCGTATCGCCGGGCCGGGTGGCGCGCGGCCAACGAAGATTGCGGATCTCGACGCCGACAAGTCCGTTGGCGACCTCGGCCAGTCGCGATTGTGTGAGCAAGCGCATGGACAGCGCCGCCGTATGCCAGCCGCTGACGGCGAGGCCGTCGAATACGCTGGTCTTGGCAGCGATGGGATCGGTGTGGAACGGTTGCGGATCGAATTGACGAGCGAAGTGGATCGCCTCCGCTTCGGTGACGGTGATCGGGCCGCCGGTAACGGTAAAACCGGGGACTAAATCTTCCAAGTAAAGCGGCATAAAAGTTCTCCAGTCAGGCAGTGCGCTCTAATGGCCACTATACCCGTATGCGCTTAGGCAACGACGGTTCGATAATCTCAGCAAGGTATCGTTGGAATTTCTCGGAGGTGCAGATTACGCTGCATCCATTCGGACGATGACATTGGAGAATTGCGATGACCGATTACATTGCCCCCGTCAAAGACATGTGGTTCGTCCTGCAAGAGCTGGCCGATCTCGACGAAATCGCCAAGCTGCCGGGTAACGACGAGTTGTCGGCGGACTTGGTGCAGGCGGTGCTCGAGCAAGCGGGCAAGTTTGCCGCCGACGTGTTGGCGCCGCTCAACGTCGTCGGCGATCGAACCGGCGCGCGTTGGCACGACGGCGCGGTCACGACGGCACCGGGTTTCAAAGATGCGTACCGACAATTCGTCGACAACGGTTGGCCGACGTTGGCGTGCGCGCGCGACTTCGGTGGCCAGGGCATGCCGTATACCGTCGCCTCGGCGGTGCATGAGATGTGGAAATCGGCGAACTTGGCGTTCTCGTTGTGCCCGATGTTGACGCAAGGCGCGGTCGCGGCAATTGCGCATCACGCGAGTGCTGTGCTCAAGGCGACGTATTTGCCAAAAATGGTTTCCGGCGAATGGACCGGCACTATGAACTTGACCGAGCCGCAAGCCGGCTCGGATCTGGCGGCGGTACGCACGCGCGCCGTAGCCGACGGCGACCACTACCGCCTCGCCGGTACCAAAATTTTTATCACCTGGGGCGAGCACGATTACACCGACAATATTGTCCATCTGGTATTGGCGCGCTTACCGGATGCGCCAGAAGGTGTCAAAGGGATCTCGTTGTTCATCGTGCCGAAGTTCTTGTTGAATGCCGACGGTAGCCTCGGCCAGCGCAACGACGTGCGCTGCGTATCGCTCGAGCACAAGCTCGGCATCCACGGCAGTCCGACGGCGATGATGGCGTACGGCGATAACGCCGGCGCCATCGGTTACCTGGTCGGCACGCCGCATCGCGGGCTCGAATACATGTTCACCATGATGAACCATGCGCGCCTGGCCGTCGGTCTCGAGGGGGTGGCGATTTCCGAGCGCGCGTATCAACAAGCGCTTGCCTACGCCAAGCAGCGCGTGCAGGGCCAACCGATCGGCGCCGGCAATTCCACCAAGACTGGCATCATTCACCATCCCGATGTGCGCCGCATGTTGATGAGCATGAAGACGCAAATCGAGGCGATGCGCGCGCTCGCCTACGTTGCCGCATCGTACATGGACCGTGGGCAACGCGAGCCCGACGCCAAGCGGCGCGAGCGGTATCAGGCGTTAATCGATTTTTTCACGCCGGTGGTGAAAGGCTGGTGTACCGAGCAAGCGATCGAAATCACATCGACCGGCATACAAGTGCACGGCGGTACCGGCTACATCGAAGAGACCGGCGCCGCCCAGCATCTGCGCGACGCCCGCATCATCGCGATTTATGAGGGCACGACCGGAATTCAAGCGATGGATCTGGTCGGCCGCAAAGTCGCGCGTGACGGCGGTGCTATCGTTGCCGCAGTCATCGTTCAGATGAGCGAGACCGCTACGGCAGCGGCGACAGCGACCGACGCCGATCTGAATGCGCTCGCCAAAGCGCTCACGGCGGCAGTATTGCGCGTGCAGTCAGCGACCGAATACGTCGCGCGGACGTTTGCGCAAAATCCACGCGCAGTGGCCGCCGGTTCGGTGCCTTATTTGATGTTGCTCGGCACCGTTTGCGCCGGTTGGCAGATGACGCGGGCCGCATTGGTTGCCGATCGCAAACGCGGCACCGATAGTGATTTCTGTCAAACCAAGATCGTCAGCGCGCGCTTTTATGCCGATCACATTCTGCCGCGCAGCGAGGCGTATTGGCGAGAAGTGGTGCATGGTGCTGAGTCGACGTTGCGATTGAATGAAGCGCAATTCTGAATTGAGGTGTCGCTGACACTCATTGTGGCGTCTCTTCAACCGCAACTTGATCGGCATCGATGTGATCGGTTGCGGTTACTTTTCCGCTTACATGCACTCGTTGGCCTTCGGCCAGAGTAGTACTTGTGCCGTCCGTGCCGCTGATTAGCGTATGAGCGGAGATCTTGATAGTTAAATCGCCAATTAGGAAGTCAGTCGCACTTCGGCGAGATTGCACATATCCCTCCAGCTCTATGCGTTTGCCGCGTTCGACGAACGGCGGCAACGACATTTGTTCGGCGTGCAATTGCCCCTTGTTATAGATGCCGACGGCATGAACGACACGGCCGAGCTGTAATTCGGACGAGAGCAAATGATCTGCTCGCTGGATCGCTAGAGCGCCGACATAAATTGTGTCGTTGTCGATGGCTGAAACCGGGCCGGTGACGCCAGTGCTCGATCCGGTTGGCGCGGCATCGATACGCGAGGCGATGATCGAACCGTCGTTTTGGCGCAGACCATAAACGCGAACGGTATCACCGACGCGGGGTTTGCTGGTCGGCGCCGAAAAGATCGTGCGTTGCGTTAACCGAACGACTTGGCCGAGTACCTGCAGTCGATCAGCCGCCGAGCTCACCGATTCGACCGGGCCGACGACGGCGCTGCTGATATCAATTTGCATTGCTTGGAGCTGAGTACCGGCGCCGATCGCATCGATCGCGACGACTTGGCCGGCAGCGAGTTCGGCGCTGCTGACTTGCTTACCGTCGAGCGTCACCGGCGTATTGCGGTTGTAAACGGCATCGATGCCGTTGACGCGAACACCTTTGGAATCGGTAACAACACCGATGACGCCGGTGCGACCGATGCTTCTAGTAACGCCGGTGCCGCCAATGCCGCCATCGATAGAAGCGGCGCCGGTGCCACCTATACCTCCGTTATTGGCGGCGACCATGAGATCCACGGTCGCGTGCATGTTGTCGTCCGCCGGGCGAGCGCCGACGACGATTTCCGCGGGCAGCCATAGTGCGATGGCGACGCTCGATACGAGTGCCTTCCGTAGCGAAAATCGAGCATTAATTTTTTCCATGATCGTCCTTGTCCGGTTCGGTAAGCACCGGTGCGCTGAAATAATAGATTCCGAAGTTCATGCGCTGTATGGCATCGACGTTGCCGGCGTCGCGTTGGCTAAGCTCGATCGCTTTCTTGTTGATCGTCTGTAACGCCTGCATACCGAGCTCACGCGCCAGCAGATCGAGCTGCTCGATCGACTTCGGCGTCAACTGATCGTAATACACGCTGCGTTCGAGCAGCGGTGGCTGCGCGTCGAGCAGGTTGTGCACACACGCGGCCATGTGGTCGGCGATGTTCTGACCGAAGTAGTACGCCTTTTCCTCGAAACCATGTTTCGGCACGAATGCATCGACGTTAAGACACACACAGTCGTCGGCATCGACGTGGGCGACGCCGAGGCGCAGCCACTCGTCGAGCACGACGCGCGAGCGAATGTCTTTACTGACGGATTGCACCAGCGCCTCGAATGAGCGCGTACCGCCGTCGTTGGCGAGTCGCGCCAATGGCCGCGGCTTGCCTTGCTTGTCGAGATAAGCCGGCGTGCTGCTCCAGCGCGCGATGAGCTCGGCGCCTAACGATACCGTCGCCGGCGGCGCATCGTTCGCCGGCGTTTGTTGGCGCAGCCGCTTTACGTCTTTGCGATGCACGCCGCTCAGCAGGCTGATGCGGCTGTCGGTCGATGGTTGCTGGTCGATGCGGAAGTCGTCAGCGGCGACGTCGACAAAGATCGATTTGAGCAATTCGGCGAGGTAGGGATAGGTGATGCCGTGCGACAGCAGCAGGCGTACCAGCGGCCGCAGTAGGCGGCGCAGGGCATTTACCAGCGGGAGCGGCGGAGCAGCGGTGAATTTCCCCATGTGCGGCAGTATATCTTGACGAGGGAAGTTTTCCCACACATACTGCTTGAGCGTGTGAAATTTTCCCACGTCAAAAAACTGGTGGCCAATCCCCAGATCCACGTATTTACGCAAGGAGGAGTAACAATGACAGCTTTGCTTTCACTTGCCCCGGCCGATTTCAACCTTAAGAACCCGTCGTGCCAGTCCTACGATCGCCCGATCTGCGGCACCGAGCTCGCGTTGCTGGCCCGTGAAGCGCCGTCATTGCTGTTGTTGGGCCAAGTATTCGTACGCGGCGAAGCGTTGCAACGTTAAGGAACGGATCGTGTCATGAAACAGAGCAATAAAAGCGCCGCTACGTCGGCCAGTAAGGTGGCGGCACTGCTCGCGCGTATCGCTGAGCGCGACCAGCGAGCAATGGTTGAGCTGTATCGATGCTTCGGCATGATGCTGTTGCGCGACGCGTTGCGGCAACTGAGCGATCGCGCCGTCGCCGAAGAAGTGGTGCAGGACACGATGCTTGAGATTTGGCGGCGGCCGCTGAGCTTTCGCGGCGAGTCGCGCTTCAGCACTTTTCTGATCGGCATTGCCCGCAACAAAGTGCGCGCCGCGCGCCGTAAAAGCTCGCGTGATCGCATGCAGGTGCTGACGGACGATCAGTTGTTGCCGTTGTTGGAACAGAACGCACGACCGCAGACGGATTTGTTCGACGAGATCGACAAGAAGCGACTGCAGGGCCGGTTACGGCGCTGCATCGATGACATGCCCGGCGTTCACGGCGATTGTTTGCACTTAGCCTATGACCTCGACATGTCGGTCAAAGAAGTGGCGCAACTCCAAAACTGTCCGCCGAATACGGTGAAGACGCGCATGTTTCACGCACGCGAAAAAGTCAGGAACTACCTGCGGCGTTCACCCATCGGCTAAGCGGCGCCGGAATCACCTCGGATAGGAGGACAAACAATGAAATATCGCCAGCAATGGTTGTTATTCTGAAATTATCGCAGCGCCGTGCCGACACAGTGAAGAGCTACTTGATGCAGGCGCACCGCGTGCCGGCGCAAACTTTGATCACCGTCGGTTTCGGCGCCGAAGCATTATTGAACGGGCGTGATCCGTATGCGCCAGAGAATCGTCGGGTTCAGTTCCGGGCAGCACCAGCGTCGGCCGAACTCACCGACGGGCCGGCGCATGCGTCGTGACGGTCGGATAAATTGGCGGATCGGCCCGCTAGGCTGGCTGGCGGTGCTTGTGGGCGTCTGCACCAGTGTCGTCGGTTGCACCGCCTTGCCGCCGACCGAGCCGGCGGTGCGGGCGGCGGCACCGTTAGCTGCCGGTCGCTATGGCCAAGCGCTCGAGCGATTCGGCGAGCTACTCGACGTGTATCGCGCGCGTGACAGCGTGCTCTATGTGCAGGCACGTTCGTCGGCGGATGTCGGTGAGCGGGTACGTCGCGCCGTCGGCCGTATCGGCGATCGTGTCATTTATGTGACGGCATCGGCCGATCCGACGCCGTCACAAGCGCCGGATGTATTGCTGATCGGCGCACTTACGGCAACGGATAGCGCGCGCAAAATGTCGAGCTTTTCGTTCGACGTCGATCTAATGGACGTCGAACGCCAGCAGCTCGTCGCCGGCTCGCATTCGGTCAACACCGTGCGTGTATTCGATGAGCCACAGGACAATTTCGACTTTGCGCTGTATGGCGCTGGCTTCGGTCTTGTGACCAGCCGAAAATATTTAGCGGAGCAGAACGAGGCTATGCAGTTACTGGTCGACCTCAGTGTGGTACAAGTCATCGGTCGTTACTTGAGCGTGCCGTATTGGCGCTGTTTGCCCAGCACCCAAGCGGATCCATTGGTCATCGAGCATATCGAAAAGCGCTACGCCAAGCTTGACGGCCCCACGCGCGTGAAATGGTTACAGGCGACGTTGACTAGCTATGGCTTCGATCTCAACTTCACCGGTATGTTGGACGAAAAGACCACGTTTGCGATCGATCAAGTAGCGACGCGCTTGAAGTTTCCACGGCGCGTCGACTATCTCGACGTCGGCTTGTTCGTCGATCTTTATGTCAACGTTCCGATCAAATCGATGCGGCGTGCGGCCGCACTTCCCGTGCAGACGGTTGCTGGTTAATCTAGCGCAAAGTGAGGAGCACCGATTCATGAAACGGCGCCGACTACAAAAAATATTTTTCTGCGGTTGTTTTTTCCTCGTCACGTTGGCGGTCCAGGCGACTACCGATCCGTTACTCCGGATAGAAGCGCAGGCGCATACCGGTCCGATTCGGCGTCTAGCGGTGGACCGCACCGGCACGCGCGTCGTCACGGTCAGTGACGACAAAACCGCGCGTGTCTGGGAGCTGCCGACGCGACGATTGTTGTCGATCTTGCGGGTGCCGATCGCCGCTGGCGAGGTCGGTAAGTTATACGGCGCGGCGATTTCGCCGAAGGGCAACGAAGTCGCGATTGGCGGCACCACCGGCAGCGACGCGCTGGCCCATCGGATTTATCTGTTCGACATCAATACTGGCGCCGCCACCGGCGTCATCGACGCACGTGCCGGTCACGTCAAGCACCTGGCATGGACCGCTGACGGCCGCTATCTCGTGGCATCGTATGCGGGCGCCGACGGCATGCGCGTGTTCGACCGGCACGGTCAGCAGTTGTATGCCGAAACCTTTGGCGGTGCTTCGTATGGCGCCGCGGTTTCTGCCAACGACCAGATCGCGGTGCCGGCGTTCGACGGTAAAGTGCGGCTTTATCGCATTGTTGGCGGTGTCGTGAAAGCCAATGGCACGCTCACGACGGCGTTGCCGGATCCGGTCAGCGTCAGCTTTTCCCCGGACGGCAAGCAGCTCGCGGTCGGTTACTTATCGCGCCAGAGTGAACGCGTCGTGCAAGTGGATGTATTCGAGCTGGCAGCGGCACGATTGGCGCAACGATTTCAGATCAGCGATATGCCCAACGGCAATTTGATGAACGTCGCTTGGTCGGCCGATGGCTCGGCAATCTACGCCGCCGGCACCGGTTATCGCGCGGTGTCGCAGTATGTCGGCAAACGCATTGCCTGGCCTTCCGGTAAAGTAACTGAGCTCGATTTAGCAACGAACTCGATCACCGATTTCGCTGCCACTACCGACGGTATCGTATTTTCCACGTTCGAGCCCGCGTGGGGGTTGATCAAGGGCGAGCGTGTGCTCGATAAACGCCGCTCGCCGATCTTCGATTTGCGCGGTGCGTCGGCATTCAAGATCAATAGCGACGGTACGCAAGTCAGCTGGCTGGCGAAAACGTCGGCAGCGCCGATCTACTTCGACGTCAAGCAGCGCACGCTCAATGACGACACGCCGAACGATGTGCACGCGGCACCTACGTTGTCGACACGCTTCTACAACGCTACCTGGGAAAATACCTATACGCCGCGGCTCAACGGCCGCGATATCAAGCTGCAGCCGGGCGAAGTGTCGCGCGCGCTGGCGGTATTGCCGGATAACTCCGGCGCATTGCTTGCCAGCAGTTGGAGCTTGCGCAAGCTCGACGCGACCGGCGCGGAAGTCTGGCAGCGGTCGTTGGCCACCGAAGTTACTGCTGTCAACGTCAGCGACGATTCGCAGCTCGTTGTCACCGCGTCGGCCGACGGCACGATCCGCTGGTGGCGCGCGACCGACGGCGAGCTGCTGTTGTCGCTGTTCGTGGTCGACGACCGGCGTTGGGTATTGTGGACCGAGGCCGGTCACTACGACGCTAGCATCGGCGCCGAATCGCTGGTCGGTTGGCACGTCAATCGGCCGGATGGTATCGGCGCCGATTTTTATTCGGTGGCACGTTTCCGCGATCGGTTCTATCGGCCGGATGTGATTCGTAATGTGTTGCCGTTGCGCAGTGCTGAGCGAGCGTTGACGTTGGCGAACAACGATTTGCGTAAGCAGGCGCCGTTGGCGAAATCCCAATCGCAGAGTCAGCGAATTCAAGCGTTGATCGACGCCAAGCGGCTATCGGCGGCGGAATTGCCGCCGGCGCTGACATTAGTGAGTCCGAAGCTGGTGCGCACCGATCGCGCGACCGTGACTGTGGATTTCTCGGCGTTTTCGCGTGCGGCTAAGCCGATCGGCGCGGTTGCCGTAAAGGTCAACGGCCGACCGGTCGATCCGCTGTCGGTGGCACCGCCGCGCCGCGCCGACGGTAAGGCGGTCGGGCGCGTGTCGCTGTCGATTCCGCCGCGCGATTCGACAGTGCAGTTGTTCGTGACCAATGCGTTCGGTGTTTCCGAACCGTTGACGGTGCACTATGAATGGGCGCTGCCGCCGGAGCCGGTGGTCAAGCAGCCGGTGCTGTATGTATTAGCGATCGGTGTTAGCAAATACGCCAACGCCGCCTATAACCTCGGCTTTGCCGCGAAAGACTCGGTCGATTTCACGCAGTCGCTCAAATTACAGGAAGGCCTGTTCTATAAGAACGTGGTCGTGCGCACGCTGACGAGCGAGCAAGCGACACGACAAGCGGTGATTGCCGGACTGGCGTGGTTGCGAAACAGCGTCGACCCGGATGATGTCGGTATCGTCTTCATGGCCGGACATGGCATCACCGACGCCGGTAATATTTATTACTTCCTGCCGCACGATGCCGACTTAACGGCACCGCAGGCGACGATGGTGGGCGAGGACGACATCCGTGAAGCGTTGATCCGCATTCGCGGCAAGGCGTTGTTGTTCATCGATACTTGTCATGCCGGCAAAGCGGTCGGGCTGTTTACCAAGCACGATGTGACGATGATCGCCAATAAGTTGTCGAGCCCGGAGAGCGGTGTCGTCGTGTTCTCGTCGAGCGACGGCCGACAGGATTCGTTGGAAGACGACAGCTGGGGCAACGGCGCGTTCACTAAAGAACTGATCGTCGGTTTGAAAGGCAAGGCCGACTTCCGGCACGAAGGTGTCGTGACCTACAAAGGCCTCGACTACTTCGTGTCGCATGAAGTTAAAAAGTTGACCAAGGGCAGGCAGACACCGGTGACGATCGTGCCGGTCGGCCTGACCGATTTTCCGTTAGTCAAAACGTTGGAATAAGTCGTGTGGGACGTTCGTAATAGCGATCGATCTTTTCGGCACCGATCATAACCTCACCACTTGCGCTGTTGAAGGTATTTCCTCGCCATAGCTTCCGCCGAGGACGATATATACCAACGTATATAGTGCAAGCGGTAGGGCAAACGTTTTAAGGTGTGGGTCGCGGAAGTCGCAACTCCGCCGCGCCGTCGAGCGCAGAACAAGCCGATGTGACAGCGAAATCGTGGTCATTACTACCACATAGCGACGGTTTTGAATCTTACAGCGTCACGCGCCACTTACTCTAATGGAGTGAGAGCGCCGTTCCTCACCGACATTTATCGGTGAGGTCATCTTTGCTGCTGCGTATTGCGACCGCGTCATCAGAAAGAATAACGGAGCATGTTTCTACCGATGCCAAAAATAATAGGGAAACTGATTGCTGCGTCGGTGTTTGTACTGACGACATTCGTGCTCACGGCCTGCGGCGGTGGTGGCGGCGGCGATAATGAGGACCCACCGGGTTCTTGCGTTGCCGGGGTCGAGACCGGTTTTGGTGGAAATATCGAAGACAAGCCACGTCACAAGGATGGCGGCGGTAAGGGCGGCGAGGGTGGTGGTAGCGCCGGTGCCGGCGGTGGTCTCGGCAAAGTGCTGGGCGGAGTGATAAGCGTCAATCGGCTTGCCGACGGTTCGTTGATCGGCGAGAAGACCACCGATACCACCGACGGGCTGGTGACGATTACCGTCTGCGATACATCGGAGCCGCTGCTGGTCACGCTCAAAGGTGCAACGGGTGCGCGGTATTACGACGAAGGTAAAAATACCTTCGTCGATTTTGGCCCCGAGCAAGAGTTGCACGCGCTGGTCGATCGATTCGACGAAAGCATCGGCGTGTCGGCGTTCACCGAGGCGGCCTATCGCTATGCGTTAAACAAATTCAGCGGCAATTCGGCGGCGATCGCCGCCGGCAAGTCGCAGTTGCTGAAGACCGGTAACGTATTCGGCTTGAAGCTCGACGACGTGCGCGAAGCTAACGAGTTAGTGCTGAACGAGATCAATCGGGTGCTGACGACCGATACCCGGCTGAGCTCGATCAAATCGTTGCCGACCCCGGTCGACAAGTTGAGCTCGAATTCCTCGTTCCCCGTTAGCTCCCATGGCATCGCCGCCGCCGTGACGGGTGGCTTCGTCAAGATGGCGGCGAATTATCTGCCGACGGCGGCGGCACCGGCGTTGAGCGCGACTGAACAATTGGCGCGCGATCTCACCGACGGCAAGCTCGACGGCTTTGCGCTGGATGGTTCGCCGGCGACGCTAAGCGCGGATCTTTTTTACGACGCGGTTCGCTTTCCGGTGGCGCTCGATACCGGTACCCGCGCGGTGTCGCAACAGTTCGGTCAAGGCTCGACCTTCAATCTCGGCGCGCCGATTGTCGACGCCATGCTGGTGTTCACAACGGCGGCTAAAGGCAAGGTGCATTGCGCCGATAAATTCGACAGCGTGGCCTTGCTGAAGGACGGTTCGGTCAGTGTTCGGCGTGACGTCTACGAGACGAGTATTTGCGCCGGCGAAAAATTCAAAAGCTCGACCGTCGATCCCCAGTTCGCCACCGACGTGAAGCAGATCGGCGGTTCGTACGAGGCCGGGTTCTTGGTAAAGAACGACGGCAGCCTCTGGTCGTGGGGCGAGGGGACATGCGGTTATCTAGGTAACGGTAAAGCGCATGGAACGGTCGATACGCCGACGCGCATCGACGGCTTGGCCGATGTGACGTCGATCGCTGCCGGTAGCAACTTCGCCGTCGCTCGCGATAAAGAGGGTCATGTTTACACCTGGGGCGTGGATCGGTTGGGACAGCTGGGTATGGGCAACGCTAAAACCGACCTGACGTTGTGCGATCTGACGTCGCGCGGCGATATTATCGGCGTCGATACCGGCAATGCGTATCGCGCGAATTTGACGCCGAAGCGTATAGAAACTCTGAATAATATTGTCAGCGTATACGCCAGCGGTAACACACCGATCGTTCTCGCGGTCGATCAAGCGGGTACTGTCTTTCAGTGGGGCTTGAGTCCGGATGCACAGTTTAGTTGGCTGGAACCGTTTCCAGTGCCGGGGATTTCGTCGGTGGTATCGGTGGCGATCGCCGGCAATGTGTTTGCCGTCAAATCGGACGGTACCGTATGGGGATGGGGCGGCAACAGGCTCGGCAACTTCGGTGATGGTTCGACCACATCCAAGCCGGAACCGCAACAAGTGCCCGGTCTAAGCGACGTCGTGCAGATCGCTACCGACGGCGGCATTTTTCCGGTGGTATTGCGGCGCGACGGGACTATCCGTTATTGGGGCGACGACGCTCATAAAACGCCGACCGCGCTGAAGCAAGTCGGCGCGCCCAAAATTCGCCACATTGTCGGTACCACCGACAACGTGTTGTTGTATGGCGAAGACGGTGTTATTTACGGCATCAACACCGACAGCGGTACGTTGGTTCCGCTCAAGCTGCAAGAGCCGGCGACAACCGCGCATGTCTACACCGGCACCGGCACTACCACGACCACGACCTTCGGTGGGCCGCCGTATTGCACGTATCGAGTCACTTTACGTGACATGAAAATGACGGCGGTGGTTGACCAGAACAATAATCTGTCGGCGAGTTTGTCGACGACGATGATCGAAAGCACCGTCGGCGATTGTCCGCATTTACCGATTCCGCGGAATACGCACTCGTTCTCCGGTGTCGGTACCGTCGCTAGCGACGGTACCGACAGTGGGTTGCATCTGAATCCGTCGAGCTCCAACTTGCCGCAGGACACGGTCTTCTTTAACGGCCGCGTGACAGCAGATGGATTTTTGGACGGCACGGTTACAGTTCGGCGTACCGATATACCGGTGACCTACGGCAACTTCGATTGGACAGTGCAGAGCCGTATTTTGCCGCTGGTCGACAACGGCAATTCGCTCAGTCCGTTCAGCGCGGTCGTGTCGAACGCTGATAGCCGCATGGAATTTTTTATCATCGACGATAACAATCAAATTCAACACAACTGGCAGGTGTTACCGAACTCGTATTGGTCAGGATTTTATTTCATGGATTTTCGTCACGACTTCGTGCCGAAGACAGTGGCGGCGAGAAACGCCGACGGCACGCTCGAGGTGTTCGGCATCGGTCCCGATAACGCCGTCTGGCATGCGCGTCAGGTTCCGTTTGATACCGCTTGGTCGCGCTGGTCGAGTCTGGGCGGCGACGTAAAAAAAATTGCCGTCGGTGCCAATGCCGATGGACGCTTGGAAGTTTTCGCGATCGGCAGCGATGGCGCGCTGTTGCGTCAAGCGCAGATCGCACCAAGCGGCGATTGGACTTACAAGTGGGTCGACATGAATAGCGAGCATGGCAGCGATGTCACGGCGGCACGCAATCAAGACGGCCGACAGCAACTGTTTCTCATCGGTCTCGATGGCCAGGTACGTACGGCCTGGCAAACATCGGCTAACGGTAGTTGGTCCAGTTGGTCCGCCCTCGGCGGCGCGCCGGCAAACCAAGTTACTTGGGCCGCCAACCAAGATGGACGCATCGAACTGTTCATCGTTCGCGACGGTGGCGTGTGGCAGCGTTGGCAGACGTCGGCTAATGGCGGTTTCTCGAATGATTGGGTATCGATGAATCGCAGCGCTGTTGCGGTGACCGCTACGCAAAATCAGGGCGGCCGGATCGAGCTGTTCGTGATCGCACCGGACAACGTGCCGTGGCATGCCTGGCAACAATCGCTGAACGGCGATTGGTCGTCGTTCGCGACGTTGGGCAGTGGCGGTTGGCTTTCCAGTTTTGCCGTCGGCCAAAACGAAGACGGTCGCTTGCAAGTGTTTGGTGTCGGTGCCGACCGCGCCGTATGGAGTATTTGGCAGGATCCGGCTGCCGGCGACGGCTGGAGTGGTTGGCTAAACCACGGTGGCACCTGGCGCAGTTTTTGAGACGCTAATTTCGCTGTAGAAAACGCTGGCTTGCACCAGCAAGCGATCGATTTTTGCTGCCTTTCCTCGGTCGTTTTTGCCCAGGGGAACCACTGATCCGAATACCGGACACGCTCGGGTGACCCGGGGTTTTACCTTAGCGCGCCGAATGGTCAAATGCTGTCACAAGTCGCGACGCTTGTCCGGGGCGCCGCACACTATGACCAAATGTGGAGGACGGAAGATGTGGAAGTCAGCACTAATAATGGTTGTATGTATGTTAACCGGCGCCTGCGGTAGTGGTGGCGGCGGCGGTGGCTCCGCCGGAAACAACGACTCCAGCAAGGCAAGCACCGGGCCTGTGTCGGATAGTGCTAAAGCAGTCGAGGGGGATCTAGATGTTACGGGCGCCTCGCGCGCTGCTCCCGGCCCGACAATCGGCGCTTTCGAAGCCGGTTAAGTACCCATTCACGCGCCTACGCGCGTCTACCCCTCCCTCCGATCCGTTGATCGTCGTGCTGTTCGGAATGGCACGAAACTTGATCGTTATTCGGTCAATGAGTCGGAGGACGAGGGGTGGAGACGAAACCGCACGTTTTGTTATTGGACGACGAACCACTGAACCTGGGTCAGCTGGAACAGCTGCTCGGGGCGGACGTTGAGTTCGTACGCTTCGTCGACCCGCTGGCGGCGTTGACGTGGTGCCAGCAACACCGACCGGATATGTGTTTAGTCGACTATCGCATGCCGGGCATCGACGGTCTCGAGTTTCTGCGGCGCGTACGGCACGTACCTGAGTTCGAATCGGTGCCGATCGTCGTCGTGACCACGCTGGCGGAGAAAGCAATTTGTCGCGAGGCACTCGCCCTCGGCGCCGTCGATTTCATCACCAAACCCTACCCGTTCGAAGAAACACGTTTACGCCTGCGTAACTTGTTAGCGTTACGCGGTACCGCGGCCACCGTTATCGACGCACCAACCGTACCCGTCGTGCCGGCGGCGGCGCACGAAGCGACGCTGCGCGAACAGATTTTAATTTTGCGTAAGTTGTCGCGTTTAAGCTGCTCACGCGATGAAGAAACCGACAAGCACCTACGCCGCGTCGCCGGTATCGCCCGGCTGATCGGGCGAGCGCTCGGTCAGGACGAAGAATTTTGTACGAGGCTGTTCTTGGCAGCGCCGATGCACGACGTCGGCAAGGCCGGCATTCCCGATCGTATTCTGCTGAAGCGCGACAAGCTGAATGCGGAAGAATGGGAAATCATGAAGAGTCACACCCGCATCGGTTACGAGTTGCTGAAGGACAGCCAGTCGTCGTTGATGCGCATGGGCGCCGAGATCGCGCTGACGCATCACGAGAAGTACAACGGCAGGGGTTATCCGAACGGGCTCGCCGGCACGGCGATTCCGTTGGCGGGTCGCATCGTCGCCGTCGCCGATTGTCTGGATGCACTGCTATCGGTGCGTTCTTACAAAGAGGCGTGGAGCGTACAGCGCGCGCTGCAATATTTGTGGCGCGAGCGCGGCAAGCATTTGGATCCGCACGGCGTCGATGCGGTATTCAAGAACATCAACGAGATACTGGAAATCGAACGGCGCCATGTCGACGAAACGCGCCAATTCGCCCACGACTACGACCGCGTATTGCCGCGGGCCGCGCCCTGAGTATTAGCGGCTGTTAGTTGCCGGCTCCTCCGCCGACTTGTGATAACGCAAGCGGTACCACAACAATCCCAATCGTTCCTGCACGGCAAATCCTGTTAGCGACAGCGCCGACGCGGTCGGCAGATATTCCATGGCGCTGAACGCTGGCAGCTCGGCGTTGGCTGTGGTGATGAACGCCGTCGGCGCCATGGTCACTTCCAAGCCGGCATTGTGGAACGCCCAGACCGCGCGCCGCATGTGCCACGCATGCGTCACTAACAACACCCGCTTGATGCCGGCGGTTTCGAGGATGGTGCGGGTGTAATCGGCGTTTTCCTGCGTGTTGCGCGAGCGGCTTTCGACCCAGCGCGCCGGTGTGTGGAAGTCTTCGGTCAGCACTTGCTGCATCAGCGTCGCTTCCGAAACGGTTTCGCCGTAGACCGTACCGCCGGACACGAGCAACGGTAACCCGGTGGCGCGATGTAAGCGGGCGGCATAGCGCAGTCGTTCGAGCGATGCGCCGCTGACCGTATCGCCGCCGTATTCCGGCGCACTTTCGTGGCGGCCGCCGCCGAGTACGACGATGACACCGCCGCGATTGCTGAGCGAGGCATCGGCCTTCGGCAGCGGTGTCGCCTCGGCTTCTAGTCCGCGCAACAACAGAAAGCCGGTGATCGGCAGGCTGAAGATCAACAAACCGATAACGCTGAGGGCGACCAGCGCGACACCGAGTTTGCGCCAACGCCATTGCAGAATTAAGCCGAGTAGGGCGAGCAACAGAAAGATGGCCGGCGGCGTGAGCAGCAGGCCGATAATTTTGGCGGCGATCAACATCGGTGGTTCGCGCTCCCTCGTTCCATGCCATCGGCCGCGCGCGGCCGATGGCTAAGGCGGTGTTGTTAGTAGGTCGTTAGAACTCGCCGCGCGCTTGCTGCTCGGCATGGTACGACGAGCGCACCAGCGGTCCGCTGGCGACGTTGCTGAAGCCGAGCTCGCGACCGACTTGTGCGAACTGGTCGAACTCCGCCGGCGCAACAAAGCGTTCAACCGGCAGATGATGCCGGCTTGGTTGCAGGTACTGGCCGATCGTCAGCATGTCGCAACCGTGCGCGCGCAGATCGCGCATGACCTCGACGATCTCTTCGTTGGTTTCGCCTAAGCCGACCATCAAGCCGGATTTGGTCGGAATGCCGGGATAGCGTTCTTTGAACTTTCGCAGCAGCTCGAGCGAGTGCTTGTAATCCGAGCCTGGGCGCGCGGCTTTGTACAAGCGCGGCACGGTTTCGAGATTGTGGTTGAACACGTTCGGCAGCGCGCGACCGAGGATGTCGAGCGCTACGTCCATGCGGCCGCGGAAATCCGGCACCAGCACTTCGATCGACGTCGTCGGTGTGCTGGCGCGCACGGCGTCGATACAGGCGACAAAATGACCGGCGCCGCCGTCGCGCAAATCGTCGCGATCGACCGAGGTGATAACGACGAAGCGCAGTTTCATCGCTGCGATCGCCTTCGCCAAATTCGCCGGTTCGTTTTCATCGAGCGCATCGGGCCGGCCGTGGGCGACGTCGCAAAACGGGCAGCGGCGCGTGCACAGCCGGCCCATGATCATGAAGGTGGCGGTGCCATGACGAAAACACTCGCCGAGATTCGGACACGATGCCTCTTCGCACACGGTGCTGAGCTTGTGCTCGCGCAGTAAAACTTTCAGCCGGCCGACTTCGGGATGGGTCGGCGCACTGACGCGGATCCACGCCGGCTTGCGCAGCGGTTCCTTCGGTTGGATCTTGATCGGAATGCGCGCGGTCTTCGACGCGCCTTTGCCCTGGCGCACCAGGTCGGCGTTGGGTTTGTCCATAGAGCTCGGCGGTGTATTAGGCATGCGCAGGAGTATATCCCAACCGTTCCAGCACCTGCGCCAGTAGTCGTGCGCCGGCGGCGGCGGAGCCAATTCCGGAAATGAGGTCGGCCAATTGCGTCACCTCAAGCCCGGGATAACCACAGGGATCGATAGCTTTAAAGGGCGATAGGTCCATATCGGCATTGAGCGCTAACCCGTGATAGCTGCGGCCGGCGCGCACGCGCATGCCGAGCGAGGCAATCTTGCGCCCGGCAACGTAAACCCCGGGCGCACCGGCGTGCCATTCGGCATCGATGCCGAGCTTGGCGAGCATGGCGATCACTGCTTCCTCAAGCATTTGCACGAGCGCGCGGATGCCGAGGCCGCGACGATTGAGATCGATGAGCACGTAGAGGATTGGTTGCCCCGGACCGTGATAAGTCACGTCGCCGCCGCGGTCGGTTAATGCGAACGGGATATCGTTGCCGGTGTTGAACGCGCGTTTATGCGCGCGCACGCCTACGGTGTATACCGGCGGATGCTCGAGCAGCCAGAACTCATCGAGCGTGTCGGCGTCGCGCGCATCGGTGAATGCGCGCATACGTTCGAACGTCGTTTCGTAGCCGACGCGGCCGAGATGTTGTACGCGGCAAGTTAAATGGCTGGGCATGGTTCCGCGAGTGTAACTTCCTCTCCATTGAAAAGGAGAGAATGCTATCGATGCAACGCGTTAGCGAGCAACGCCGTCGCCTTGATGTCGCAACGTTGCCAACGGATGTCGACGGCGGCCATGCCTTGGGCGATCGTTGCCGGCAGCGGCGGGCTTAATGTTTGGGCGTAGGCATAGACAGTGGGTTGCGGATGAACCGGAAACGCATGATCGCGCGGCGCGGCACCGCGGGTGATCTGCAGGTAAATCGATTGATCGACGGCGCCGTTGTCCAACATCAACCGCGTGCACACCTGTTCCCACTCGGCGGCCGTCAATGGATTGCGTAAGCGAATTTCACTGAGGCTGCGTTCCAGCCGCGCCAGATGTTGCGGCAGGCGAAACAGCCGGCCGCCGAACACCGGCATGACGTCGTAGATGCCATCGCCAAAAATGAAACCGCGGTCGAATACCGATGCCGACGCCCGCTCCGGCGGCAGGAACTCACCGTTCAAATAGACGGTGCGCAGGTTGAACATGGAAGCGAAGCGCGGCGCGCCCTCAGCCGGGTCCTTGTACCGCCAGGCGCGATACCGGCGCCGGTGTCGCCGGCTTGTCGTGGAACCACAAGCGCAGATTGTCGACCGTTTGTTGAGTGAAGGTGCCGTTGGCGACTGCCTTCAGCGCCACCAATGGATATTGCGCGAACACCTTGTTGTCCAATTGCAGCGCCAGCACACCTAAGTGCTGACCGAGCTTAACCGGTGTCGACAAATTATTGGCCAACGTCATTTGCGTGCGTACCCGCGGATGCCAACCGCGTGGCAACGTCAGATAAAGATTCTGGCCGGTGCCGAGCGGCAATACCGTGTCCTGCCCTTGCCACACGCGCGCCTCGGCGGCGGTTTGATTGGCGGCGAACAGCAGGCGGGTTTCATAGTTACGGAAACCGTAATCGAGCAAACGTTTGCCGGCGGTCATGCGGATGCTGCCGCGCGGCGAGCCGAGCACAGCGGCGATCAAGCGCATGCTGCCGTGGCGGGCGGAGGCAACTAAGCAATAGCCGGCCTGCGAGGTGTAACCGGTTTTCATGCCGTCGACCGCACGGTCGTACCACAGCAGCCGGTTGCTGTTGCGTACGCTGGCGCGCCGGAACGTAAACTCACGCAGCGAGAAGAATCGGTAGTACTCCGGAAAGTCGCGGATCAATGCCATCGAGATGCGCGTCAAGTCGCGCGCCGTCGACGTGTGGCCGGGCGTATCGAGGCCGTAGGGATTCATGAAATGCGTGCCGCTCAAGTTCCAGCTACGCGCGCGCGCATTCATGTCGGCGACGAATTGCGTTTCGCTGCCGCCGACGTGCTCGGCCAAGGCGACCGTTGCGTCGTTCGCCGAGCGCAGCAGCATGCCGCGGATGAGATCCTCAACCCGCACCGATGCGCCGGCGCGCAGCCGCAGTTGCGAGCCGCTGGTGCGCGCCGCGTTTTCGCTGACGCTGATCATGTCGGTCATGCGCAGCTTGCCGGCGTGCAATTTCTCGAAGACGAGATAAATCGACATCAGCTTGGTCAGGCTTGCCGGCGGCAGCGGCTTGTCGGCGTTGTGCTCGGCGATCACGCTGGCAGAATCGTAGTCGACCAGCAACCACGCCTGCGCATTCAAATTCGGCGGGCGCTCGACAGCAAAAGCGGAAAGTGGAAGCAACAGCAACAGGGCGAACAGCAGGCGCATCGGTTAATCCACCACTAATAACGCATCGTTAATACCGGCGCGTGCGACGTCTGCGACTAGGCGGTCGCCTTGTTCGACAGTGGCTACGGGTCCGATGCGCACGCGATAGATCGTGCCCGTTGCGTCGGTCTCGACCTGCACCGAGCTGAAACCGGCGCGTTCGAGACGTTGGCGTAATTGGTTGGCGTTCTCTTGTACCTGGAACGCGCCGACCTGCACCGCCAAGTGCGGCGGCGCATCGGCGGCATTCGCGGTCGATACCAGATTGAATGACGGTTGCGCCGTGACCGTCGTCGGCGTATTCGAGCCGACGGCTTCGACTTCGACGACAGCCGTGCCGGCGCCGGTCATGCCGAGCCGGTAGGCGGCGCTGTACGACAGATCGATCAAGCGGTTATGCAGGAACGGCCCGCGATCGTTGACGCGCACGACGACGCTGCGACCATTCTGCAGATTACGTACCCGTACATACGACGGTAGCGGCAGCGTGCGATGGGCGGCGCTCATGGCGTACATGTCATACGACTCGCCGTTGGAGGTGCGCTTGCCGTGAAACTTGCGGCCGTACCACGAAGCGACGCCGCGCTCACGGTAACCGTTGGCGCTTTTGAGCGGCGTATAGCTGACGCCGAGGGCCGTATAGGTTTTATTGCCGGAGCTGCTGAGCGGTTCATCGCGCGGCACTGCATCCGGCACCTTGGCTAAGTCGGCCGGGGACCGATCCTGCGGGCCGTCGTCTTGGTAATAGCCGCCGCCGCGCGGCCCGCTGCTGCAGGCGCTGATCAATAGCGCGACGACACCTATTAATAGAGCGGGGTACTTCATTTATCCTCGGTGCGCTGTAGTCGAATTAACCGGCCCAGCTGGCAGACCGCCATCGCGTAGTTCTTGCTGCGATTATAGCGAGTGATTGTCATGAAATTGTTATACGCCAGGTAATAAAGCGGACCAGCGTCGCCTTCCAAGGTGACGAGCGTGGCCAGTAGCGCGTCGTCGTCCGCTTGGCCACTTTCGCGCTGCGGAAACACGCCCTGACCGACCCATTCGTTCACCGGTATCGTCGGCGGCTCGCCGAGTTTTGCCGGCCAAACTTCCAAGGGTCCTTTGACCTCGGCCGGGTCGACGATCGGTGCGCCCGTAATCCAGCCGTGGGCACTGAGAAAGCTGGCGACGCTGCCGATGGCGTCGCTATCGCTAGCTATTAAGTCGCGCCGTTGATTACCGTCGAAGTCGACCGAATAGCGGCGATAACTGCTCGGCATGAACTGCGGAATACCAAGCGCGCCGGCGTAGGAACCTTTGATCTTGCCGACGTCGAGCTTGAGCTCGCGTGCCAGCAGCAGTAATTCCTCGAGCTCGCGTTGAAAGAACACCGCCCGCCGCGGGTAGCCCAACGACAGTGTCAATAACGCATCGAGCGCTGAATAGTCGCCCTTATTCGCTCCGAAACGTGTCTCGACACCGATGATGGCGACGATGATCTCGGCCGGTACGCCGAATTCCTGTTCGGCACGCGTCAGCAGCCCCTCGTGCTCGTCCCAGTACTGCTGGCCGAGACGCACGCGCTGACTATTGAGAAACAGCTTGCGGTACTGGTACCACGGCTGCGATTCGTGCGGGCGTTCCATGGCGGCGATGATTTCCGGTCGCCACTGCGCGTCGGCGAACGTGCGCCGCAGTTCGGCACGGTCGAAATGATCACGTGTCACCAGCGAGTCGATGATGAGCTCGACCTCCGGGTATTGTTCGAGCGGCAAGGCGTGCGCGGGCAGGGCGATCAGTCCCATCGCCGCCAAGGATGCCAATGTAAGACGCTGACAAAAACTTCGATGCATTCTGTAAACAGTGCTTAAAAGGGTTAAACCGATACACCCGCTGCCGAAGAGCGCGGGGAATCATTAAGATACTTCAGATACTTCCAATTATTTCCGGGTCCTCTCCCGGCGGGAAAAGAAGCGCTTCGCTGTCGGCTGTTTCTAAAACTCGACGATCTTACGGTTCGTGTGAATGCTCATCAGTATGCCGAAGCCGGCCATGAGCGTGAGGATCGAGGTACCACCGTAGCTCATCATCGGTAGCGGCACCCCGACCACCGGCAAGATGCCGGCGACCATGCCGATGTTGATGAAGAACTGGATAAAGAACGCGAGTCCGAGGCCGCCGGCGAGTAGCCGGGCGAAAGTGTCTTGCGTGTAGAACGCGATCAGCAGCGCGCGCGCGGCAATGAAGCCGTAGAGCGCGATCAGCAGCAAAATACCGATCAGGCCGAATTCTTCGCCGAAAACGGCGAAAATGAAGTCGGTCCACGATTCCGGCAGGTATTCGAGGTGCGCCTGGCTACTGTTGAGCCAACCCTTGCCGTAGAAACCGCCGGAGCCGAGGGCGATCATCGATTGCAGCGTGTGGTAACCGCTGCCGAGCGGATCGGCGCTCGGATCGATCAACGTCAGAATGCGATTGCGTTGGTAGTCGTGCAAATGGCCCCACAAAATCGGCAAGGCGGCGGCGACGGCGATGCCGGCGATAACGATCAGTCGCGTCGGCAGGCCGGCCAAGAACAGCACGAACAAGCCGGACGCAGCGACCAGCAGACTGGTGCCGAGATCCGGTTGCTTGGCGATCAACGCCGCCGGTACCAAGGTGATCAGCAAGCAAAGTGCGACCCGGCCCATCGACGGCGGGACGCCGCCGCGTGCCAGATACCAGGCGAGCACCATCGGCACGCCGAGCTTCAAGAATTCCGACGGTTGAAAACTGACGAAACCCAGGCTCAACCAGCGTTGCGCGCCCTTGCTGATGGTGCCGACGCCGAGAACAGCGACGATCAGTGCCATACCGGCGGCGAAGAACCACGGCGCCCAGCGTTCCAGCAGCTCCGGCCGGATTTGCGCAACCACGAACATGACGACGAAACCGATGCCGATACGAACCCCGTGCTGTATCACCATGGCGACGTTTTTGCCGCTGGCGCTGTAAACCACCACCAGGCTCAAGCCGCCGAGCATGAGCAGCGCGTACAGCAGCGATTTATCGATGTGCCAGCGTGAGCGTTCCATCAGTTATTCCTCATCGTCTACCGCTGCCGGCTTTGCCGTCGGCGGCGGTGCCGGCGGTACCACCACCGGTTTGCCGTCCGCTTGTTTACCGAGGATGACTTGGTCCATCACCTTGCGCGCGATCGGCGCGGCAACGCTGCTGCCGTGGCCGCCGTTTTCGACGACCACCGCGACCGCGACTTTCGGATCCTCGACCGGCGCAAACCCGACGAACAGCGCATGATCGCGGAAGCGCTCGGGCGTGCCGTGCTCATCGTAGCGAGCGCCTTGGGCGATGCTCTTTACCTGGGCCGTGCCGGTTTTGCCACCGATATGGTAGGGCGCATTGCGGCCGATGCCCTGCGCCGTACCGTGGGGCGAGTGAACGACGCCCATTAAATGTTCGTACAACTGGTCCCAATGACTCTTGTCGTTGATCGAGAGGGCGACGCCGGGGGCGAGGGTCCAGTCTTGTCGTTCCTTCGTCCGCGGGTCTTCGAGCGCACGCAGCAGTGTCGGCTTAAAGCGGAAGCCGCGG
This sequence comes from Gammaproteobacteria bacterium, assembly GCA_016199745.1. NCBI lineage: Bacteria > Pseudomonadati > Pseudomonadota > Gammaproteobacteria > Gammaproteobacteria bacterium. Next base: position 23,294 of record JACQFZ010000017.1, on the reverse strand, counting down.
TTGGCGACGACGCTCATGGCCGTCGCCAGTTGCACCGGCGTTACCAAGACTGCGCCCTGGCCGATACCGGCAACCACCGTCTCGCCGGGATACCACGGTTGCCCGTGCGCCTTGCGCCAGGCCGGCGATGGCAGCAGGCCCTGCGATTCGCCGGGTAAATCGATACCGGTCGAGTGGCCAAAACCGAACGGAATCAGAAAATCCTTCATACGCTCCGGGCCGAGGGTGACCGCCAAGCGGTAGAAGTAGACGTCGCATGATTGGACGATGGCATCATGCAAGGTGACCATGCCGTGACCGCCGTGCTTCCAGTCGCGAAATTGGTGGATGCTGCCCGGCAAGTTGTACGAGCCGTCGCACAACACCGGCCGGTTGGCGTCCCACAGCGGTCCGGCTTCGAGCGCCGCCATGCCGAGAAAAACTTTGATGGTCGAGCCGGGCGAGTACTGCCCGTTGATGGCGCGATTGACCAGCGGTTTGTCCGGATCGGTCAGCAACGCCTGGTACGACGCCGAATCGATGCCGTTGACGAACTCGTTCGGGTCATAAGTCGGCGTGCTGGCATAGGCTAGGACGGCGCCGGTAGACGGATCCATCGCTACTACCGCGCCGCGGTACTTGCCGAGTGCCTGTTCGGCGACGGCTTGCACTTGTGCGTCGAGGCTTAGGTAGAGATTTTTGCCGGCGGTCGGTGCGATCCGATCGAGCGTACGCAGCGCCCGGCCGTGCGCATTGGTTTCGACCTGTTCGAAACCGACCTTGCCGACCAGCAAATCTTCGTAAGTCGCTTCGAGCCCGGTTTTGCCGATCTGCTGCATGCCGCGGTAGGCGGATTTATCGATGCGCGCCAAGTCCAGTTCGCTGATGCGGCTGACATAACCGAGCGCGTGCACCGCCAGGCCGCCGAGCGGGTAGTGCCGCTGCAGGCGTGCACGGAGCTCGGCGCCGTTCAAGAACGGTAGCCGCACCGCCACCCGTGCCGCTTCTTCTTCGTTGAGATGCGAGCGCAGCGTGATGTTCTCGAATCGCGGGCGCTCGTGCATTTGTTTGTAAAACGCCTTCAGATCGCCGTCGGTCACGCGTACCAGCTGCATGAGTTGCGCTACCAGTTCATTCATGTCGTCGACCTGCTCGGGCACGACTTCGAGCGTGTAGACCGGAAAGTTTTGCGCCAGCACGACGCCGTTGCGGTCGAGGATGACGCCGCGCGCCGGTGGAATCGGCAGCGGCCGGATGCGGTTGGCTTGCGACAACGTCGCGTAGTGGCGGTAATTGATGACTTGTAGGTAGGTCAGGCGGATCAGCAATAACACCGTCAGAATAATGACGAGCACAGCGGCGACGCCGAGCCGCGCGTTGAAGATGCGCGTCTCGCGTAGATAATCTTTTAACGGGATGTTGAGCATTACTTGCTTAGTTAGGACGTCATCGATGTTGAAATCGGTAGCGGCGAGGGAGTGATAAATTATTCCGCGATAAAGACACCCCTCATCCTATTCTTCTCCTTAGGGAGAAGGGACCAGCGTATTACCGCAATCAGGCCACACGCCCGCGCCGTCGCAGATCGCGTAGGATCACGAACAACCACGGCCAGATCAGCATGCCGACGACGCTCGGTGTCCAATAAAAGACCGTGCCTGGGTCGGTGCCGATCGCGCCACGGATCCACAGCACCAGTAATTGGTTGATAGCGAGCAGCACCAGCACGCTCACCGCTTGTTGCCAGCGCGGGAACATGCGTAATTGCGGATGCAGCCGGACGGTGATGAATGCGATCACCGCTTTGGCGAGCGCATGTTGACCCAGCAACGCACCATACAGCACGTCCAGGAACAGACCGAGCGCCCAGCCGGTACCGACCGAGATGCGCTGCGGCGCGGCCATGCACCAATAGATCAACACCAACGCGACCCAGTCGGGAATGAACGGCTCGGCCCACGCCGGGCCGGGCAGAATGTTCAACAGGATCGCCACCGCGAACGTACCAAAGAGGATCAACCGGCCGCGGGTGTGCACGCTCATCGTCATTTTTTACGTCCCCGCACGGGTGGTGCGTCGTCGTCGGCCGGTGGCAGCTCCAGTTTTTGTCCCGGCCAGATGAGTAGGAGTTGTTTACCGTGGTTGATTTGCGCCGCCGGCCGCGCGCTTATGATCAGGTAGCTTTCGCCCGGATCGTTTTCGATTTTGGTCACGTACGCCACCGGATAACCGGCGGGAAAGGTGCCGCCGAGGCCGGAGCTGACGAGCAAGTCGCCTTCCTGAATGTCGGCCACGGCCGTCAAATACGGCACGGTCAAGCTGTCGTGATCGCCTGAACCGAAGACCATCGCGCGCAAGCCGCTGCGGTTATCGAGCACGGGAATAGCGTGGCCGGGATCGGTGATCAAGGTAACAGTGCTCAAGCGTTCGCCGAGCACGGTGATTTGACCGACAATGCCGTGCGCGTCGATCACTGGTTGGCCGATGTAGGCGCCGTCGTGCGCGCCGCGGCGCAGCATCAGGCGGCGCGCAAACGGTTCCAGATTCACGTGTACGAGATCGGCCGCGAGCGCCCGATCGGCGACCCGTGCCGACGAGCCGATCATGGCGCGCAGTCGGGCGTTTTCCGCTTCGAGCGAGTCGAGCTGCTGGAGCCGCGTCAGTAACTGTTGGCGCTCGGCGTTCAGCTGATCGCGCTCTTGGCGCAGGGTCGTGCCGGTGGTGAGGAATTCAGCCATGCCGTTGTAGAGCGACACCGGTAGCGACGCTACCACCTGGAGCGGATGTAACAACACCATCAGTCCGGCGCGGACATCTTTTAGATAGTTGCTGCGGTGATCGAGCATCATCAGTGCTGCCGACAATGTCGCCAGCAGCACGAGCCGAGTAAGAGGGGTAGGTCCGCGGAGCGGTTTGCCGAATACCGTAATCATGCGACGGCGAGCGCAGTCGCCTTGATCGAGTTAGCCCTTATCTTAACCCTCCCCCGCTGGCGGGGGAGGGACTCGGCAAGGGCAGTTAAGTGAAGGGCAAGATCCGAAATAAATGAGCGTTGCATACCTGCGCATTTTAGCAGGCCATTACCGAGCAGCGCGCTATTCGTGCACAAATACGTCGCTCAATTTTTCCGATTCCATCAAGGCTCGACCGCAACCGCGGACGACGCAGGTAAGCGGGTCTTCGGTGATGATGATCGGCAGGCCGGTCTTCTCGGCCAGCATGCGATCCATGTCGCGCAACAGCGCGCCGCCGCCAGTAACGACCAGGCCCTTCTCGGCGATATCGGCGCCGAGCTCCGGCGGGGTTTGTTCGAGCGCGATTTTGATCGCGCCGACGATGCCGGTTAGGCATTCGGACAACGCTGTGTGGATTTCGTTACTGTTGACGATTTGACTGCGCGGCACGCCGTCGGCGATGTGCCGGCCTTTGATATCCATTTCGCGCACTTCGCTCGAGTCCCAGGCGGTGCCGATGGTTTTTTTCACGTTCTCGGCGGTGGCTTCGCCGATCAGCAGGCCGTACTTGCGGCGCACGTAGTTAATGATCGCCTCGTCCATCTTGTCGCCAGCGATGCGCAGGCTGTGGGAGTAGACGATGCCGCCGAGCGAAATGACGCCGACTTCACTAGTGCCGCCGCCGATATCGAGCACCATCGACCCGGTCGGGTCCATGATCGGCAGGTCGGCGCCGATGGCAGCGGCCATCGGTTCTTCGATCAGGTACACCTCGCGCGCACCGGAGCCGATGGCGGATTCGCGGATGGCGCGGCGTTCGACTTGGGTCGCGCCGCAGGGCACGCAGATGATGATGCGCGGGCTCGGTTGGAATAGTCGGTTTTCGTGAACTTTCTTGATAAAAAACTTAAGCATTTCGCCGGTGATGGCGAAGTCGGCGATAACGCCGTCTTTCATCGGCCGGATAGCCTGAATCGACCCGGGCGTGCGCCCCAACATTTTCTTCGCGTCGTGACCGACCGCCAGGATCGAGCGGTTATTGCGCGATCCGTGTTCCTGGCGAATCGCTACCACCGATGGCTCGTTCAAGACAATGCCTTTGTCGCGGACGAAAATGAGGGTGTTAGCGGTCCCCAGATCGATGGCGAGATCGCTGGAGAAGAAACCGCGGATTCCTTTGAACATGGAGTGATTTACCCGGGGTGTAGGTTATGAAAAGGGGTGCCAACAGCGGGCGCCTAACTGTATCAACCGTGTGCAGTGGGTTCAACCAAATAGCGGGATATGATAACTTGCCGCCTCTTCTTAATGCCGCCGCGCTTACTCTCGTTATCGCCGCATGTCGCTCGATACAACTCAAGTAAAGAAAATAGCACATCTCGCTCGTTTGCAAATTACGACGGACGAGGCGCAACGTTATGCCGAATCGCTATCGCGGATACTCGGGCTCATCGAGCAGATGAACGCCGTCGATACCACCGGCGTCGAGCCGATGGCACATCCGTCAGACGCAGCGCTGCGTTTGCGCGACGATCGGGTCACCGAGCCGAACGAGCGCGAGAAGTTTCAGTCGATCGCTCCCGCGGTCGAAGCCGGTTTGTACCTCGTCCCCCAGGTCATCGAGTAGGCCATGATCGAGCAAACCGTTACCGAACTCGCCGCCGCGTTGCGGACCCGCAAGATTTCCAGCGTCGAGCTGACGCAAGCTTTCTTGGCGCGTATTAATAAGTATAAGGACCTCAACGCCTTCATCACCGTCGACCCGGAGCGCTCGTTGGCGCAGGCGCGGGCGGCGGACGCTGCCTTAGCGAAGGGCCAGGCCGGAGCGCTGACGGGAGTACCGATCGCGCAGAAGGATATTTTTTGTGCCGACGGCTGGTTAACCACCTGCGGCTCGAAGATCCTGTCGAATTTTGTGGCGCCGTACGACGCCACCGTCATCGCCCGCTTCAACGCCGCCGGCGCCGTCATTCTCGGCAAGACCAACATGGACGAGTTCGCCATGGGCTCGTCGAACGAGAACTCGTTTTACGGGCCGGTAAAGAATCCGTGGGATACCGCCGCTGTTCCCGGCGGTAGCTCCGGCGGTTCGGCCGCCGCCGTGGCCGCGCGTTTGGCGCCGGCGGCCACCGGAACCGATACTGGCGGCTCGATTCGGCAGCCGGCAGCGCTCACCAACTTGAGCGGTATCAAGCCGAGTTATGGCCGGGTCTCGCGCTACGGCATGATCGCCTACGCTTCGTCGCTCGATCAGGGCGGACCGATGGCGCGAACCGCCGAAGATTGCGCGCTGTTGCTGAACGTCATGGGCGGTTTCGATCCGCGCGACGCGACCTCGCTCGACCGGCCGATGCCGGACTACACGAAGACGCTCGGCGACGATATCAAGGGCCTACGCATCGGCTTGCCGAAAGAGTATTTCAGCGAAGGTCTGAACCCGCAGGTTGCCAAGATCATCGAAACCGCGATCGCCGACTACCAAAAGCTCGGCGCCCAAGTGGTCGAGGTCAGCCTGCCGAATTCGGCGCTGGCGATCCCGTGCTACTACGTGTTGGCACCGGCCGAGGCGTCGAGCAATCTGTCGCGCTTCGACGGTGTGCGTTACGGCCGCCGCGCTGCGGAATATAGCGATTTGCTCGACATGTACAGCAAGAGTCGCGCCGAAGGTTTCGGGTCGGAGGTTAAGCGCCGCATCATGATCGGCACTTACGCGCTCTCGGCCGGTTACTACGACGCTTACTACCTCAAAGCGCAGAAGTTACGGCGTTTGATCGCCGACGATTTCACCAAGGCGTTCGCCGCGTGCGACGTCATTATGGGCCCGGTGTCGCCGACGACGGCGTTTAAAATTGGCGCCAAGACCGACGATCCGGTGACGATGTATCTGTCCGATATTTATACGATCTCGGTCAACCTCGCCGGTTTGCCCGGCATGTCGATCCCGGCCGGCTTCGATAACCAAGGCTTACCGGTCGGCCTGCAATTGATCGGCAAATATTTCGACGACGCCAAGTTACTCAACGTCGCCCATCGCTACCAGCAAGTGACCGATTGGCATAAACGTGTGCCGAAGGGTTTCGAATAGAGAAGCGGTGGTAGATCGACCGGCGTATCAGCGGGTTCCCTCCCCCTGAGGGGGAGGGAGGTTAGTTGTAGGGTGCGCCCTGCACACCGCTTGTTGTCTTGAGGACAGAAGTCGGTAAATGGCGAACTACCGCCGTACCAATGTAGCGGGTGGAACTTATTTTTTTACCGTTGTCACCCAAGAGCGGCGACCGTTACTGGCAACTGATGCGGTCAGGAACGCGTTGCGCAATGCGATCTATCAAGCAAGAGTGACCCTGCCGTTCGATGTCGAAGCATGGGTATTGCTACCGGATCATCTTCATTGCATTTGGCGACTCTCATCGGGAGATGCGAATTTCTCGGCACGATGGGCGGTTATTAAACGCTGCGTGAGTCGAGACTGTGCAGCGTTGGTTGACGCTACGCGAAGTACGTCAAAGAGTGGTCGAAATGAGTATGCATTTTGGCAGCGAAGATTTTGGGAGCATCAGATCCGAGACGATAAGGACCTTACGGCGCATCTGGATTACATTCATTGGAATCCGGTAAAGCATGGGTTAGTGCGGTTGGTAAACGAGTGGCCTTACTCTACCTTTCACGGGTATGTAGCAAAAGGGACGTATCCGAGCGATTGGGGCGGAGGAAACGCCATTAGTGCTAAAGGTAGTTTCGGTGAATAATTCGGTGCGTAGGACGCACCCTACTTAACCTGGCGTTATAGATCTTCAATATGGAATGGGAAACCGTCATCGGTCTTGAAGTGCACGCGCAGCTCTCGACGCAGAGCAAGGCGTTCTCCGGCGCGTCCACGCAATACGGCGCGGCGCCGAATACGCAGGCATGCGCGGTCGATATTGCGTTGCCGGGGGTGTTGCCGGTCTTTAATAAAGAAGCGGCACGAATGGCGGTGAAATTCGGCCTCGCCGTCGGCGCGGCGATCAATCGTCGATCGGTGTTCGCGCGCAAGAATTACTTCTATCCCGATCTGCCGAAGGGCTACCAGATCAGCCAGTACGAATTGCCCGTGGTCGGCAAGGGCGAACTCGTCATCGAGCTCGATGGCGTCGAGAAGCGCATCGGCATCACCCGCGCGCATCTGGAAGAAGACGCCGGCAAATCGCTGCACGAAGATTTTCGCGGCATGAGCGGTATCGATCTCAATCGTGCCGGCACACCGCTGCTGGAAATCGTTTCCGAGCCGGATTTGCGCTCGTCGAAAGAAGCGGTCGCGTATCTCAAGAAGTTGCATCAGCTGGTGGTTTACCTCGGCATCTGCGACGGCAACATGCAGGAAGGCTCGTTTCGTTGCGACGCCAACGTGTCGGTGCGGCGCAAGGGCGAGAGTAAATTCGGCACGCGCGCCGAGATCAAGAACGTCAATTCGTTCCGCTTCGTCGAGAAGGCGATCGAGTTTGAAGTCGATCGCCAGATCGATTTGATCGAATCCGGCGGCAAGGTCGTGCAGGAGACGCGGCTGTACGATTCCGACCAGAACGTCACCCGTTCCATGCGCAGCAAGGAAGAGGCGATGGACTATCGCTACTTCCCGGACCCGGACCTACCGCCGTTGGTGGTCGACGAGAGTTTTATCGAAGCGACGCGCAAGACGTTGCCGGAATTACCGGACGCCAAGCGCGAGCGCTTCATGAGCCAGTATGGCCTGAACAAATACGATGCCGGTGTTCTGACCAGTTCGCAGGCGATGTCGGTGTACTACGAGCAAGTGATCAAAGTCGCCGGCGCCGACCCGAAGATCGCCGCCAACTGGATCGCGGTCGAGTTGTCCGGTTTCTTGAACCGCGACAATAAAGAAATCGAGCAGTCGCCGGTGACCGCCGCCATGATGGCTGGGTTGCTAGAGCGCCTGGCCGACAACACCATCTCCGGCAAGATCGCCAAAGAGGTCCTGGAAGCCATGTGGGTCGGCGAGGGCGATGCCGACGTCGTAATTGAGAAAAAAGGCTTGAAACAGATCACCGATACTGGCGCCATCGAAAAGGCCATCGACGACGTTATGGCCAAGAATCCGAAGCAGTTGGAGCAATACCGCGGCGGCCAGGAGAAATTATTTGGCTTTTTCGTCGGTCAGGTGATGAAAGCCACCGCTGGCAAGGCCAACCCGGCACAAGTGAACGAGCTGCTCAAAAAGAAGCTCAGCAATTAAAAATGTAGGGTGGGCAGCGCTTTCCCGCCCACGCGTTTAACGGCAGAGTAGGCAGAAAAGTGCGGCACTCTACCTGAAATAATCCAGGACTATAGTTAAGTACACCGTTTTCCATTATCCGCAGGGCTAACACTAATGAACCTCGACCGCGTTACCTCCGGCAAGAATTTGCCGGAAGACTTCAACGTCATCATTGAAATCCCGATGAATGCCGATCCGATCAAGTACGAAGTGGACAAGGAAACCGGCGCGCTGTTCGTCGACCGTTTCATGATGACGGCGATGCACTATCCGTGTAACTACGGCTACATCCCGCATACGCTGTGCGACGACGGCGACCCGGTCGACGTGCTGGTGATTACGCCGTTCCCGGTGACGGTCGGTGCCGTTATCCGCTGCCGTCCGATCGGTGTGCTGCAAATGGACGACGAAGCCGGCGGCGACGCTAAGCTGATCGCCGTGCCGGTCGATAAAGTTCTGCCGATCTACAAGCATTGGAAGAAGCCGGAAGACTTACAGCCGGAACGTTTGTTGCAGATCCAGCATTTCTTCGAGCACTACAAAGATCTGGAGAAGGGCAAATGGGTGAAGGTCAAAGGGTGGGGCGGCCCGGACGAAGCGAAGAAGGAAATCGTCGACGGCGTTGAACGCTATAAGAGCGCCAAGAACAAGCCGATGTTCTAGTTGTTTTACGGTGAGGCGGGATCTTCTCGCCTCACCGTCCCGCATTTATTGGCGATCCAGCGTTTTCTGCAAGAACAGTGTCGTCTCCTCCATCGACACCGGCTGACCGAAGTAAAAACCCTGCACCGCATCGCAACCGCGGCTGCTTAACAACGCCAGCTGTTCCGGCGTCTCCACGCCCTCGGCCGTTACTTGTAAACCTAAGTTGTGTGCCATGGAAATGATGGCGCTGACGATGGCGACATCGTTCGGATCGGTCGGGATATCGCGCACGAACGATTGATCGATCTTGACGCGACTGATCGGCAGTCGTTTCAAATAGGTCAAGCTCGAATAGCCGGTACCGAAGTCGTCGACCGAGAACTTTACGCCAAGGTCGTTCAGCTTACGCATCACTGCCAGCGCGTTGTCGACATTCTGCATCAACAAGCTTTCCGTGATCTCGAGCTCCAACGCTGCCGGCTTGAAACCGGTGCGACGCAGGATGGCGTTGATCATGTCCGGTAAATCGGGCTGCTGAAACTGTCGCACCGATAAGTTCACGGCCAGCCGCAGATCCGGATGCAATCGCCGAAAAGCCTCGAATTGCTCACAGGCGGTATGCAGTACCCACTCGCCCAAGTACACGATGAGACCGGATTCTTCCGCCAACGGAATAAATTCCGACGGCAAAATGATGCCGCGAGTCGGATGGAGCCAGCGTACCAGCGTCTCCAGTGCTTCGAGCTTACCGCTCTTAAGGTCGATCACCGGTTGGTAGTACAGCATAAACTCGCTGTGCTCGATCGCGTGCCGTAAATCGTTTTCCAGCTCCAAGCGCTCGCGCGCTTTGACCATCATGTCGCTCGAATAGAACGCATAGGCGTTGCCGCCGGCTTCCTTCGCGCGATACATGGCGATATCGGCATTACGCAGCAAACCATCGACGTTGCCTTCGTCGAACGGATAGAGCGTCATGCCGAGGCTGGCGCTGCTGAAGAGCTCGTGGCCGGCGATATGAAACGGTAACGCCAGGCTGTTCAAAATTTTCTTGGCCACGTACGCCGCATGATCGACGTGGCCCATGTCGGCCAGGATCACGGTGAATTCGTCGCCGGCGAGTCGCGCCACGGTGTCACCGTCACGTACGCAACGCAGCAAGCGCTCGGCCGCGCTCTTGATCAGCAAGTCGCCGATGCCGTGACCGAGGCTGTCGTTGATGGTTTTGAAGCGATCGAGATCGAGGAAGGCGACACCGAGGATACGATCGTGCCGGTTCGCTTCGAGAATCGCTTGATTGAGCCGGTCGACGAACAGCACACGATTGGGTAGTCCAGTGAGCGCATCGTAATGCGCGAGATAATGCAGGCGCTCTTCGGTGCGCTTGCGCTGCATTACCCCGCCGAGCTGCTCCGCGACCGCGGCCACGAAGTTGGTCAGACGTTCATCGCCGGGACGCGGTTCGCGCAATAGGAATTCGAGCACCGCCAGCACTTCCTTGTCGGCGATGACCGGAATGCCGAGGGCCGCTTGTAGACCGGTTTCGCGGGCGAACGGGGCGCGCGCGTAATGGGTGTCTAGCTGAACATCGTGCACCCACACCGGCTGCTTCGACGACCACACTTTCCCCGGCAAATCTTCATTCAATCCGAAGGCGAAACTCAAACTGGCGGTGCGAAATTTTTCCAAGCCGTTGCCGTAGCAACACCATGCCGGGCCGCATTCGATGGCGGCTCCATCGGCGCGCGGGATCCATGCCTGGGCCAACGTCCAACCGGTAGTCTCGCAAATCTTCGTCAGTGTGACCGATAGCGCCGCGTGCAAGTCGCCGGCGGCGGTCGCGGCGTGGGCGATCGTTTGCAACAGCTCTAACTCTTGCTCGGAGCGGCGTCGCTGTCGCCGTTGCTCGGCGTCTTTCATCTCGCGTTCGACCGCTGGCAACAAGCGCTTGCGATTGCCCTTCATGACGTAATCTTGCGCACCGGCACGCATGGCCTCGACGGCGGTGTCTTCGCCGATCGTTCCGGAAACGAAAATGAACGGCGTATCGAGCCCGCGCTCGCGTACGATCGATAGTGCGTGCGTACCGCTAAATTGCGGCATGCTGTAGTCGGCGAAAATAATGTCCCACTCCTCGGCCGCGAGCGCGGTCGTTAGCTCTTCCGGCGTATCGACGCGTAGCCAGTGCGGTTGGTAGTCGCCTTCCGACAAATCGTGCACCAACAGCAGCGCGTCGTCTTCCGAGTCTTCGATGATGAGAGTGCGCAGGATGCCGCTCATAGAAAATTACCTGATAACATTTAAGTATAGGGAACGGCCCAATCGCCGATTACCAACCGTCGACATAATGAGCATGAATTCGGCGTGCATTTTTTTATGGGCTTCGATCCGAAAGCCGATGACTCGGCCGATTCTTACGCCGCGCAACGACGCTTCAACGACACGCCGATTGCTCTGTCATGCACCGTTCATGCCGGTGGCCGCTCGTTGAGCAGCAACCAGTACAGGCCGAGTTGCCGCGCCGCCTGAACGAACTCGTCGAAATTGACCGGTTTACGCACGTAGCTATTGCAACCCAAACGATAGCTGCTAATGACGTCTTGCTCTTCCTTGGAAGACGTCAGAATCACTACCGGCAACAACTTCGTGCGTTCATCGCCGCGTACCTGCCGCAGCACTTCCAAGCCATCGATTTTCGGCAGCTTGAGATCGAGCAATACCACCGCCGGCAGTTGTCGAGGATCACGGCCGGCGTAGGCGCCGGTGCCGAATAAATAGTCGAGCGCTTCGACACCGTTACGCGCGACGATTACCTCATTGCTGATGTTATTGGTGCGAAATGCACGCAACGTTAGCGCTTCGTCGTCCGGATTATCTTCTACTAACAAGATCGCTTTTTCGGCCATTGTCTGCTCCTAATGTTTCTCACTAGTCACTCCCTCTCCTTCGGGGGAGGGTCGGGGTGGGCGGCTTTGCTCAATATCCGCCCCCTTCGTTTCAACCCACCCCTTGATTCCCGCCCGGGGTGCACGAAAACCTCGTGCACCCGTTCGGCGGCACAGATGCACGTTAAGTGCATCTGTGAAAACCCCGCCTCACCCCCCTGAGGGGGAGGGGAAGTCGGTAAAAATCTTCATAATTATTGCTTCATTAATTTAGTTGAGCGTGAAGTAAAACGTTGCCCCTCGATCGACCGTACCCTCGGCCCAAATGCGGCCGCCATGCTTACGCATGACGCGCTGCACCGTGGCCAGACCGATGCCAGTACCGGGGAACTCGTGGGCGGCGTGCAGTCGTTGAAACGGTGTGAACAATTTGCCGGCGTAATTCATATCGAAGCCGGCACCGTTATCGCGGACGAAGTAGACAGTCGGTGTATTGCTTTGCACACCTAGCTCAACTTGCGCTTCCGGTCGCGTGCCGGTGAATTTCCACGCATTGCCTAACAAATTTTCGAGAGCGATCCGCAGCAATCGGGGATCGCCTTGCACTTTCAAGTTCGGCGCCAATACAAATCGTACCTGGCGCTGTGGATCTTGCGCTTGCAGGGTTTGCACGATGTCTTGCGCGAGCGCGCTTAAATCAACCGGTTCGCGGGTCGGTTCAGCGCGAGTCACGCGCGCCAGCTTGAGTAAGTCGTCGATCAGCAGGCCCATGCGCTGCGCGCCGCGTCGTACACGCTCGAGCGAATCGCGGCCGTCAGCGTTGAGCGTAGCGCTGTGCTCGTCAAGCAGAATGCGTGAAAAACCGTCGATTGCCCGCAGCGGTGCGCGCAGATCGTGTGACACCGAGTAAGAGAACGACTCGAGCTCCTTATTGGCCGTTTCCAGTTGCGCCGTGCGTTCCGCGACGCGTTGTTCAAGATCGGCATTGAACTGGCGAAGCTCGTCACGCGTGCGTTCGAGCTCGGTTCGGTTTTGGCCGATTTCCTCGAGCATGTTGTTGAAGCCGTCGACCAGCACGCCGATCTCGCCGTCGTTGCGCTGGTAGGACCGTAGCGTGTAGTCGTGCTCCTGGCCGACGCGTCGCATCAGCTCGGCGAGATGGGAGATCGGGTCGGCGACTTGTCGTTGTAACCAAATCGAGGCGAACACGCTGACAGCGGCAACGGCAAGGAATAGCACAGCGATGCTGCCGCCGAATGCCCATAGCGTTTCCTGCCATTCATCAGTGTCAGCACCCAGGTAGACATGGCCGATTAGCTTGCCTTTGAGTCTGATAGGTCGCAGTACCGCCGCTTCGTGGTCGGTGAACGTCGGGTTACCGATGGCGGGCATCGTCTCCGGCAGTGGCGCAGTAATGTCGCCCCGTCGATAGTGTGCGAACAGATTGCCGTGCTGTTCATACAGCGCCGCCGCTAACACATGTTCGTCGCTTGCCAACACTGCCAATGTCTCGTCGGCCGCTGCCGGATCGTCGAATGCTAACGCTGCCGTGCTATTCAAGCCGACGACGTCGGCGAGTAAGGTCAACTTGCGTGTCGTTTGCCGCTCAAACTCAGCGCGCTCGTGCAGCAGTAAACCGATGCCGATCAGCAATAGACTGATAGTGGAGACGGTCAGTTTTATGACAACGACCTTGCGGCCTAGCGACATCTGTCGGAAGAAGCGGCTGACGTTGATCATGGTGGCGGTGTCGACAGGTTGAGTAGGCGCGAGCTCACGATTAATCCGACCTGTTGCGCCGATTGCTGGTTGACTTGAAATCGAATACGGCCACGAACTTCGATTAGGTTGATGATGCCGCCTTGTTCGAGGAAGCCGGCCACTTCGCCGACCGTCAGCATGCCGCGTTCGCTGGCGATAGCGGTCGGATCGGCAGCATCAGCGGCGACGAACAGTAGATGGCAGCGTGCGTCGTGTGCTTGCGCGGGTTGCTGCAACCGGCGGACGATGATTTCGTGATTGTCGACGCGCTCGCCGGTAAATATATCGAGCGCATTGCCGAAACGATCGGCGCCGACTACACATAGATTGAATTTGTCGTCGTCGCCGAAGACGTCGGCGGGCCAAGAAACGAAGTGTACGAAGTTATATAAATAAGACGCCTTCACTTGATATTCGAGCGCCGGTGGCGGTGCGGGTGTTTGCGCCGATGCTGCCATTGACCGCAGTACCAGCAAACCGGCAACGATTATTTTTTTTAATATCGCCACGTTAGTTTGGGATAAACCGCAACTCGTGACGCGGTCGGTAGGCGAAGCGCAACGCAACACCCATCCCCATCCCGAGTCCCTTCGGCGAATACCGGCGCATTAACACGTTCCTTTGATGGAGTTGGATGACTTCTTATTTCTTTGAAGTATAAGGGCCCATCGGTAAAGCTAACGGTCAACTACAGGAATATCCCATTGTGAGGTAGGTAGTTTACGTAGTTGCGGGAAGCGACAATGCGGACGAAAGGCGTTCCTGGTGGCATCTTCAACCTCCTTCCATGGCGGCGATCCGCATCAAAACATCACTCCCGGTTATCAGGCAAGGGCTTAGTCTTTCCGCTCGTATTTCCTTATTAGAGGTGGCGCTCGACTGGCGAGCGCCACCAAGAACGTAAAGCTTCAACTACAAGGGCAGTGTCGTATCCTTACTTAAGCAGGCTTTCGATGGCGTCGCGTTCTTCCAGCAATTCCTTTTGCGTTGCGCCGATCCGACCGCGCGAGAACTCGCTGACCGGTAGTCCTTGCACGATTTTGTACTCACCGTTTTGGCAAGTGACCGGATAGCCGAAGATGAGCCCCGGCGCGATGTCGTAGCTGCCGTCGGACGGTATGCCCATCGTCACCCAATCGCCGCTCGGCGTGCCGAGCACCCAGTCGCGCACGTGTTCGATGGCGGCGTTAGCAGCCGAGGCGGCCGACGACAATCCGCGGGCGTCGATGATGGCAGCACCGCGCTTTTGCACGGTCGGGATGAATTGGCTCTCGATCCACGCTTGATCGTTAATCAACTTGGCAGCGTTCTGGCCGCCGACGTCGGCGTTGAACAAATCTGGGTACTGCGTCGCCGAATGATTACCCCAGATGGTCATTTTCTTCACCGATGTCACCGGCTTGCCGAGCTTCTGCGCGATTTGCGTGAGCGCGCGATTGTGATCGAGCCGCATCATCGCCGTGAAATTTTTCGGGTTGAGGCTCGGTGCGCTCTTCATGGCGATAAGCGCGTTGGTGTTGGCCGGGTTGCCGACGACGAGCACTTTGACATTACGGCTAGCGACTGCGTCGAGCGCTTTGCCCTGCGGTCCAAAAATTTTGCCGTTGGCTTCGAGCAAGTCTTTGCGTTCCATGCCCGGACCGCGCGGGCGCGCACCGACGAGCAGGGCGATGTCGGCATCTTTGAACGCGACCATCGGATCGGACGCGGCGACCATGCCGGCGAGCAGCGGGAACGCGCAGTCGTCGAGCTCCATCATCACGCCCGTCAACGCCTTTTGCGCCTTCTCGTCCGGGATCTCCAGCAACTGCAAAATGACGGGCTGGTCTGTGCCCAGCATTTCGCCGCTGGCAATGCGAAATAACAGGCTATAGCCGATCTGACCGGCGGCGCCGGTAACAGCGACGCGCAAGGGCTTCTTCATAACATGAACTCCTAATGCGAGGTGGGTGATCACAAAGGCCGTTGGCCGAGCGGCGAATTATAAACGCGCCGGGCTCGGTTTGGGACCGTTGGCATCACGCTAGGGTACCTCTCAGCTTGAATATCTCGATAAACTTTGCCACCATCCTTAGCGCACTGGAAATGCAGGCTTTATGCGCGCCACTTGTGCAGCAATAAAAAAAGGACGTTCAGGGAGAGAACAATAACCATGGTCAATATGGCGTCGTCGCCCGGAATGGCGACAATTCAACCGCCTATATCATTCAGTTGTTTTATCCCTTCCACGCCCTCTATGCGCCGGCGTTAATTGACCTGCCAACCACAAACTCAGAGGAGGAGTCAGAATGTCTATTTTTCTACGCATCGACGGTATTACTGGCGAAGCAAGCGATAAGAATCACAAGGGTTGGATCGATATCGTCGATTTTAAATGGGGCACGCGACGCGGCATTACGTCAGCGACTTCCACGCGGGGCGATCGCGAAAGCGGCAACGCCGCCATCACCGATCTCGAGTTCACGAAGCTGATGGACATCGCTAGTCCCAAGCTCTTTCTCGAAGCCTGCTGCGGAACCGGCAAAGACATCACCCTCGAATTGACCAAAACCGGACAAGGCCAGGGCGCGGATACTTACATGGCCTATACGCTCAAGAAGGCGTTGATTAGCCATTACGGTGTTGGCGGAAACGCGCAAGATATTACGCGCCCAATGGAAACACTCACCATTAGCTTTACCAGCATCGAGACGCGCTACACGCCCTACGACGACAACGGCAAGGTAACGGCGCCAATGTCTGTCGGCTTCGATACCGCCACGAACACCAAGCGTTAATAACAGGGAGGAATTTTTATGAGCACTACGGCTGCTACCGACAACAACCACTCGCAAATTCGTCTGGGTCTAAAGATGTCTATCCCGGCGCTCTTTCCGGGCGACATCATCGCTCTCGACGAGCCGGCGCTCCGCTCCGTATTCATTCGTTGGTCGACGGGCGGGGCTTACAACCACGCCATTTTGTATCGTGGATCACGGCTCGCCGTTGATGCTATGCCGGGTCCGGGTGTTACCCAAGGTTTTTTAGCGAGAAAACTTGGCGCTGCTAAATTCACCACCGCTGCTGTTTTTCGCCACCGTACCGCCAGCCGTGAACAATGCGAAATCGCTGCCAAGTGGGCTGAAAAGCAAGTTGGTAAGCCCTATGACTTCGTAAGCGCGACGCTTGTCGGACTGCAGCCGGGCGCCCCTGCTCGTGGGGTCGTAAGCTATGGGCCGCTTTCGCTCCGTGTGTTGCCAGTCTTAGCCGACAAATTGACTGAAGAAGAAACAAAGAGCGGCAATCGACCAAATTCTGCTTTCATGTGCAGCGGCTTGATCCTCCGTGCCTTCGAGGTAGCTGGCGCTCCGATAATTGATACGCCCGCCAACTTTAGCTCTCCAGGAAAATTCCTAGAAACCTACGCCTTAGCCTATATGGGCAATCTGGATACAGCCTGACATGCGCTTCGCGTTTTTTACTGTGATATTACTGTTGTCCCTTGGTTGCCAACCAAGGGACAACCGTTATCCCGAAGACCAATTTCCCGAAGATCAGCATGTCGTCGGGCCGTTTAATATCACGAGCGAGTGGCAAACCATCACATTCTCAAAGCCGCTCGCAATTAACCGAGAAGGATCGCAGTCGTTTAACTTCGTGGTGGATCGAGATCGATATGTTCCTAACAGCGAATACCAGATCGAGGACATCCCTAATCAAGCTAACCTCCGCCGTCGCGACGGAGTCTTGGTCAAGCCCGAAGTAGTGCTAATCGGCGACAATGGTCAGGAAGTCTTGGTGACCGCTGTAAGCAATACATGGCTAAATGTTGGTGGCTTAACCATCGGATTTAGCATGCTTATAAATCCCGACACGCCGTCACCGCCCTTCCCCGAAGCGATCAGCGCCTTCCGTGCCGTGCGCGTGCGCAGCAACGAACCGTTTACCGCGAATTATCTGTGGTGGTGGGTGGACGGGCATCCGGATTATCCTCGTTGCGGGTATCGCCGATGCGCCTGGTGGCAACGAATTTTTTGGTCCGTTGCTGGTGAACAAAAGGAAGGGCAAAAGTAATTTTTTGGGGTACGCGCCTCGCGTTCGTTACCCTGACATTACTGCTATCACCTGGTTGGCAGCCAAGTAATAGCCGCTATCCGAAGTCAACATGTCGTAGGCCCGTTTCATATCACTCACCCTCGGGTTACATACGCCTGACCTAAATCGTTCATCTCCTTGTCAAACAGCCCCTTTAATCTGTGCCGGCTTTTTTTGGCAGCGTAATAAATCGAAGGAGCCGACATGTCGCTAACCGATGCGACGCTGGATCGTCGTCATTTCCTCAGTTAAGGAAACAGTGCCGCACGGACGCTCTTTGTTTCGATATCAAGCCCGGCCTCGGCGGGGCTTTTCTTTTTGGGGTGCGCGCAAACGTTCGCGTTAGTCACAAATTTTTAACCGGATCACGTTACCGTTGCGCATATAAACAGACGGGGACGCGATTGGCGCGGCCCTGCGCATTCCTCTCGGGGAGAAATGAGTCATGTCCGACCACAACGACGACATCAGCACCAACACGTCAAACAATCCTTCTTTCGATAGCGTTTTGCAACAGCGCCTGTCACGCCGCGGATTACTGCGCGGTACCGCCGGCGCCGCGGCGTTGGCGATTTTCGGCAGCGTCGGCGCTGCGTGCGCTAGCGCTGGTACGCAACACGGCGAAGCTCGCGGCCATCGTTTGCAACTCGGTTTCGACGCCGTTCCGAAGAGCAAGGCCGACGTTGTCACACTGCCGTCCGGTTATCACTACGACGTGCTTTATCGCCTAGGCGATCCGATTGCCGCCGGTGTCGCCGCTTACTTGAATAACGGCGCCGACGAGCCGGCCAGCTTTGCGCAACGCGGCGGCGATCATCACGACGGTATGCAGTACTTCGGTCTCGGTCCGAACGGCAAACACCACAAGAATGGTTCCGACCGCGGCCTGTTGTGCATCAACCACGAGGCGATCACCCCGGCGTATTTGCACCCGACCGGCCCGACCATCGTCGCCGATGCGCGTACTGACGCCGGTGAGGTGTTGCGGGAATTCTATGCGCACGGTATCAGCGTCATCGAGGCGGTTAAGCAGCACAAGAAGTGGAGCTATCAGCAAGACTCCCGGTTCAACCGCCGTATTCACACCTTGAGCGACATCGAGCTGTCCGGCCCGGCGGCAAAGATGCCGTACATGATCACGAAGTATTCGCCCGACGGCGCCAAGACGCGCGGTACGGTTAATAACTGCGCCAACGGTTATACACCGTGGGGCACGTATCTGACCTGCGAGGAAAACTGGGCGGGCTACTTCCGCCGTATCGTTGCGACCGATAACCCGAATCGTACCGCCAAGGAGCTGACGTCGTTCGCCCGTGACGCCATCGCCGGCACCGGCCGTGAGTTGTGGGCCACGGTCACGCCGGATACGGCGGACAATCTGTATGGCCGTTGGAACGCGATGAAGCTTGGCAGCTCCAGCGACGGTAGCGACGACTATCGCAATGTCGCCAACACCTTCGGTTGGGTGGTCGAGATCGATCCGTTCGACCCGACCTCGACGCCGAAGAAGCGTACGGCGCTCGGCCGGTTCGCGCATGAAGGTGCCTGGCTTGGCCCGGTGAAAACCGGTAAGCCGTTGGTGTGGTACATGGGTTGCGATTCACGTAACGAGTACATCTATAAGTATGTCTCGCATCAGCCATGGAACCCGGCTGATGCCAACGACGGCCGGGCTGCGGGCGACAAATATTTGAACGACGGCAAGTTGTATGTCGCCAAGTTCAACGCCGACGGTAATGGCGAATGGGTAGAGTTGCGCTTCGGCGCCAACGGTATTACGGCGACCCAGCCGGCGTACCCGTTCGCCGATCAAGCGGATGTGCTCGTCAACGCCCGTCTCGCCGCCGATGCCGCCGGCGCTACCAAGATGGATCGTCCGGAGTGGGGCGCGGTCAATCCGAATAATGGCGAGGTATATTTCACCTTGACCAACAACAACGCCGCCAGCCGTCCGCTCGCTAAGGTCGATGCGGCCAACCCGCGCTTCTACAACGACAAAAAGACCACCAGCCAGGATCAGAAAGGCAATCCCAATGGTCACATCATTCGTTTCGCCGAAAACGGTGGCGACGTCGATGCGACCTCGTTCAAGTGGGATGTGTTCCTGTTCGGCGCGCGCGCCACCGCCGATGCCAACGTCAATTTGTCCGGCCTCACGGACGCCAACGATTTCTCCAGCCCCGATGGCCTGCGATTCAGCAACGCCACACCGGGTTTGTTATGGATCGAAACCGACGACAGTGCGTATACCGACGTTACGAACTGCATGTTGTTGGCGGCGATCCCGGGCGAAGTGGGTGACGGTGCGGCGCGCACCGTGACCAACGTCGATGGTGCGGTGACCACGACCGTCGACACCTACGTCGGCAAGCTGCTTGGCGACGAGAAGTTGCGGCGTTTTCTGGTTGGCCCGAAGGAATGCGAGATCACCGGTATCGCCGAGACCCCGGACGGTAAGACCTTGTTCATTAACATTCAGCACCCGGGCGAAGATACCAAGCCCGATTTCGCCACCAGTGCCTTCGGTAGCCACTGGCCGGAAGGTAGCTTGGCGCGGCCGCGGTCGGCGACGATCGCCATCAGTCGCGATGACGGTGATATCGTCGGTCGGTAAACGATACTCCATCGGCGCAAAAAGCCCGGCGTGCTGCCGGGCTTTTTGTTTTTAGTAACTCGGATAGCGCTACGGTAGGCCGATGGTGATGTCGCGCCGCTTGCGCGATTGACGCAGCAACGCCAGTTGATGCCAGACCACCGTCAGCAGAATAATCGAGCCGCCGATAATAGTGGCCTGGGTAGGCACCTCGTCGACGAATACGTACACCCAGATCGGTGCGAGCGGCGCATCGAGCAGGCTTAACAACGCCGCGTGCGACGACGGGATCAGCCGAGCACCGTAGCTATAAATAGCGAAGCCGCCGCCGACATTGAGGATGCCAAAGGCGATCAGTAATCCGAGCGTTTCAGCATCAAGCGACCATGGGTCAACGGCCAACGGTAGTGTCACCGCGGCGGCGATGAATCCGGCCAGCGCCATCGCATGCACCACCGGCGTCGCCGGATACCGGCGCGAGATCACCGTGATGAATGCCATGCAGATCGTCATTACGAATGCCAAGACATCACCGAGCAACGAGCCGGTTAGTGCCGATCCCTGCATCATGATACCGATACCGACGAGACTAGCGGCACTGGCGGCGACAGTGCCGGCCGTCGGCTTTTCGCGCAGCCATAGCCAGGCAATGGCGGCGGCCACCAACGGCAGCGTCGCATAGATCACGGAAACCTCGGCGACGCTGGCATGCATGAAGGAATTGATGAAGACGATGATGCTGCCGGCGGTGATGAATGCCAGTGCAAAGCCCGGTGCACCGAGCGGAACGATCAAGCGCTTTTTGTTGCGCGCCGCGTCGATCGCCAGCCACAGCACAATCGATAGACCGCCGAACAAGCAGCGCCAAAATAACATGGTCCAAACGTCGGTCTTGATGAGGCGCGCGAATAGGCCGGCGGTACTCCAGAAGCCGATGGATATGAGCACGAGCGTAACGCCGAAGACGTAACTACGATCGGCATGACCGGCGGTGGTCGGTTTAGGTGGCACGCTTCCTCCCGTTATTCATTTTTATATTATCAGTGCAAATGCGTTAGCGAGTCGGCGGTACGTCGATCGCGGCCGGCGCTTTGCGCCGGTTCTCTCGTTTAGCGGTAAACTTTCCTAGAGCTCATCTCCCTCTCATAAGTCCCTCACCCCAGCCCCTCTCCCGGGGGGAGAGGGGTTTTACTCCCTTCTCCCACCGGGAGAAGGGACGGGGATGAGGGAAGAAGTGCCGATATTGGCACTTCTGAGATGGCCTCTAGTATCTCGTCACCTGACTTCCCAAAGATCTTCTCCAGCAGCTTATCCGTGCGTCTCCCTCTCCCCTTGCGGGAGAGGGAACAAGGGAGAGGGGAGTGGCTTACGGTTACTTTATTCACCGAATTAACGGAGACCGGGGCTAGATACGCCACCCTATACGGTGCGATCCAGATGTCAGAATCCTTCCAGCACCAGCTTGCCGACAGTGTGTCCCGCTTCCAACAGTTGGTGAGCGCGCTTGAGATTCGTCGCATTGATTGTGCCGAGGTTCTGCCCCAGCGTTGTCCTCAGCGCGCCTTGCTCGATCAGCCGTGCGACGTCGTCCAGTAACTGGTGTTGCTTGATCATATCCGGTGTCTGAAACAATGAACGCGTAAACATAAGCTCCCAAGCGATGGTTGCGCTCTTGCGCATGAGCTCGGCCAACGCCACCGGTCGTTCGGTGTTGACGATAGTACAAATCTTGCCTTGCGGCTTGATGATCGTAGCAAACGCTGGGAAATGCTGATCGGTGTTGTTGCAGCAAAAAATATAATCGACTTCGGTGGCGCTGCATGCCTGCAGCTGCGCCGCTAAATCCTTGGTGTGATCGACGACCTCATCGGCACCCAGCGTGCGTACCCATTGCGCCGATGCCGGCTGCGAAGCGGTGGCGATGACGCGCAATTGACCGAGCCGTTTCGCCAGCTGAATGGCGATCGAGCCGACGCCGCCGGCACCGCCGATGATCAGCAACGTCTTACCGGCATCGGCGCCGGTCGCGGAAATACCGAGGCGATCGAACAGCGCTTCGTAAGCGGTGATGGTGGTGAGCGGCAGCGCCGCCGCTTCGGCAAAACTCAAGTTGCGCGGCATCTGGCCGACGATGCGCTCGTCGACCAAATGCCGCTCGCTGTTCGCGCCCGGCCGGGCGATGCTGCCGGCGTAGTAAACCGCGTCGCCCGGTTTAAACAACGTGACCGCAGCACCGACGGCGCGTACCACGCCGGCGGCGTCCCAGCCGAGCACGCTCAACGTTGTGTCGCTCGCGTCCTTGCGCGACCGCGTTTTGTAGTCGACCGGATTTACCGCCACGGCGTTGATGGTGACCAATAAATCGTGCTCCGCGGGTGTCGGCTCTGGCAGCTCGACGTCGAGTAACGATTCGGCATGATCGATAGGAAGGTAACGATAAAACCCGACGGCTTTCATGGTGGTCTCGAAAACGTTATTGGTTAGATGCGGCGATTCTTCGCGATATACGCGCCAGTAACAAGTACGCACATTTTCTGGTAGTAGTACACTTTTTGATACCGTCGATGGGAGTCGAACGATGGCAAAACACAAAAGTTATCACTGTCACGGCGGTTGCCCGGTAGAGGCGACCTTGGATCTGATCGGCGGCAAGTGGAAGGGAATATTATTGTTTCGTTTGCTCAACGGTACACAGCGTTTCAACGCGTTGAAGCGCCAGCTGCCGAACATCACTCAGCGCATGCTCACCAAACAACTGCGTGAGCTGGAACAAGCGGGCCTCGTGAAGCGTGTGGTCTACGCCGAAGTACCACCGCGCGTTGAATATAGTCTGACGCCGTTGGGCACAAGTTTGGAACCGGTCGTTGCCGCGTTACGCAGTTGGGGTAAAGATTATTTGACGCGGAAGTTACGCGCGAGCAAAGCGGTGTGATGAAAAAATGCACAGCGTGCGCCGTGATGTTGGTTTTTGGTTTCGCCCCGAGGGGCAAACCGATAAATTTATTCCGTATGAGCTAGGGCGTGTCCTCATTTCCGCTGCAGCCAGATCAAGGTACAGGCGAGATAGGCCATCGCCTTGAAATTACGCGCCAGTTTTTCATAACGCGTGGCGATACTACGAAAATGTTTAAGTCGGGCGAAGAGATTTTCCACCA